>CALMMI010000688.1 GCA_937868245.1 uncultured Ignavibacteria bacterium
ATTGAGTTTCCCTTGGCAGAAAAATTGTTGCTATCGACACGAGTCGGTTATTCTTCACAGAATGCAACGCTTTCAACAAAAGAACCCCTGCCGGTAATCATCGACGGTAAGGTTACTAATATCTTCTCTGAACATACAGTTGAAGCATCGCTCTCTAATATTGGCATCGAACCACTTCTCGGTTATCGTCTTTTTGGTGGCTTTACAATTCAAGCAGGTGGAAGATTAGGCTTCACAATGCAAAAATCATACGATCAAAAAGAAACGATTTTGCCTGAATACGGCGGTACTTTTGGTGATGGACGCAGAATCAATAATGACTTGCAAGGTGATATTCCGAATGCTTCCTCAATTGCTGCTTCACTTTTAATTGGTGCCAGCTACGACTTACCATTGAACTCTTCCCGTACATTTTTAATTGCTCCGGAAGTTTTATACTCACTTGCTCTTACACCCGTTACCTCGGATTTAGAATGGAAAGCAAATAGTATCCGCTTAGGTATTTCCTTAAAATATTCTCCGAAACCTGCTGAAAAGGTTATTGCTCCTCCTCCGGTTAAAGATGAAGAGCCTGAACGTAAAATTGAAGAAAAGAAAACGTATGCAATTTCTGCTGAAGTTACAGCCGTTACTGTGAACGAAGACAAGTCCGAATCGGCAGTACCTAATTTTGTGGTTGAAGAGTTTGTTTCTACACAAATGACCCCGCTTTTGAACTATGTTTTCTTCGATGAGAGTTCAGCAGATATTCCATCCCGCTATAAATTGCTTCCTCCAAAGGAGACGTCAGCATTTCATGCAGACAAGCTCTTTAATGCATCAACAATAGAAGTGTATTATAATGTGTTGAATATTATAGGGCAGCGTTTACGTGATAATGCCGGCAGTACAATCGCTCTAACGGGCAGCAATGCAGATATAGGTGCAGAAAAGGGCAATACAACACTTTCTAAATCCCGTGCAGAAGCTGTAAAAAGTTATTTGGTAACTACATGGGGAATAGCAGATTCAAGAATTAAGATTGAAACTCCCCGTAATTTACCTGAAAAACCATCTAACCCCGAAAAACCGGAAGGTGCACAAGAGAACAGACGTGTAGATATCCGTCCTTCTTCTCCCGAAATTACCGAGCCTGTTATTATTGCCGATACGATTCTTACGGCAACACCGCTTTTCCGTTTCAGACCAAAAGCAGTTGCTGAAGCAGGACTTGCATCTTGGACTCTTACTGCATCTCATAATGGTAAAGTTCTGAAAGAATTCTCCGGTAGAACTACAATTCCTGCTGTATTGGAATGGAAAAGTGACGAAAATCGTAATAGTTTCCCACGCAGTTCTGAACCGATTCGATTTGCACTTGATGTACGCGACGCTGTTGGTCAAGCAGCAGGAGCAACAGGAAATATACCTGTAGAACTTATCACAGTTCAGAAAAAACGTGATGAAAAACTTGCAGATAAACTGATTGACAGATACAACCTTATTCTATTCGACTTCGATAAAGCTGAACTAAGCGGTGCAAACTCCAAATTGGTAGATTTTATCAAAAGAAAAATCTCACAGGATGCAACCGTAAAAATCACAGGATTTTCCGATAATGTTGGTGATGACGACTACAACCTCCGATTATCCGATGCGCGTGCAAAATCAGCAGCAAGAGCACTCAATATCCGTAATGCAGAAGCCAATGGTGTAGGTGAAAGCCAGCCTCTTTTCAACAACAGTTTGCCCGAAGGACGTTTCTACAATAGAACCGTAGAAATTTTAGTAACAACACCTGTGAGAAAATAAAATTGATGACCGTAAAAACACCAAAGAACAATATACGGTATATATTCACCAAGTACATACGGACGATAGTAATATTCTTTGTCGTTTCTGTAACGGGCAATATATCTGTGTCCGCACAGATGCTTCAAGCGAGTATTACTGTTAGTGATACTAGTGAACAGAACCTAACGCCAATTTCACCGTTAATGTATGGCGGATTTGTTGAGTATCTGGATGATGAGATAAATCATATTTGACATACCAACATTTAACAAAATTGGTTTCGATATATTTAACAGTACAGGTGAAAAAATTTATTCAATGCCACCTGTTTATTACACAAAAGGTCACATTAGTATACCTGTTCAAACGTCTCTGCTCCCTATTGGTTCGTACTATTGCAAAGCAATACTTCACTCGGAAGTTATTACCAAAAAGTTCATAATTGCTCGGTAATCACCATTGTTGATAAATGTCTTAATAAAAAATGTTATTTTAGGATGGAGTTACTTCCCATAGTAACCATGAACCGTACTTTTTTTGAAAGTTCATTTTTTTTTCAAAAAAGGTAACATAATGGAATAAGACGATGCTATTGCATAAACTGTACAACTGCAAAACGATTTCCGGTTCAACCAGTTTAACAAATTTGCCCCCTTACACACTATAATTTCTAATGGCTTATGAAATCTATTCAATTATTTATTGCTGTCCTTTCCCTTGCAGTCGTTTCGATTATTGCAGGATGTTCCCGTCCTGACCGCGTAATTGATAATACACAGGATGAATGGGAAATTGTTGCTGCAACCGATGCCTCACCTTCATCATTAACATTACTTCATCAGCCTGACGGTATTGTAACCTCTTCTAATATTTATTCGAATGTTAATGGCGGTCCCCTACCCGGTACAATAACAAAAATCATTGAATTTCGCGAAAATCTATACTTATTGATTCCCTCTGTTTACCAGATTATTGTAGTCAATAAAGACAGTTATAAAAAGGTTAGTACTATAGATTTATCTGTTTCCCAGCGTATCCCATCCGATATTGCATTCGGGAACGCCACAACAGGGTATATCGCACATGAAAACGACACAACTGTCAGTGTTTTGGACATTACTAATTTTACTATCCCACGCTCTATAACAGTGGGTAAGCATCCAATCGCCATTGTATCTATTGGTAATCAAATCTTTGTTGCAAATCAAGCAAGTAATACAGTATCCCAGATTGACACCCGTACAAATACTGTTGTTGCCACCCATAATGTAGCTCCGGCCCCAACCTTTATCCAAGCAAATATTAAGAACGGACACGAAGTAGTTGTACTTTCATTAGGTGCGGGTAAAATCGACAGTGCCGAAAAGACTGCTCCTGTTGCAACATTTATTGATTCAGCTCGATTCATTCTTGCAACAACTGTATTGGACAATATTGAGTATGGTGGTGTAGAGGCTTTTCCAAACAGTATGGTAGCTTCCAATAAGGAATGGGCTTTCATTTCGGTGCAAAAAGGTGTTATCCGCTTGGACATCCGCGACAGAATCCTGTCAACATTAGTATTCGATCAAGAATATTCAAAGATATTCTATAACTTCCGCCGTGAAGAGCTGTTACTTCTGAAGAATACAGAAGGTGCAATAGCTGACGGAGACGGTATTATTAAAAATCTTACGTTTACACTACCGACTGCTTCAACAACAATTATCGGTTTGTAAACAATCTATTCCATTCTTTAGATAACTGGTTAGAAATAGTTGCTATTTTTTGAACTATTATTCCAGCTTGACACTTAAACTTTTAGCCCATATCTGTAACTTTACATTTTATGACAGCTCCGCTTCAACCGTTCAAACCCAAAAATACAATTAGAATCGTAACAGCCGCTTCCCTATTCGACGGGCATGACGCCGCTATTAATGTGATGCGGAGAATTATCCAATCAACAGGTGTAGAGGTTATTCACCTTGGGCACAACCGCTCGGCTGAAGATGTTGTTGATTGTGCAATCGAAGAAGATGCACAGGCAATTGCTCTCACAAGCTACCAAGGCGGGCATGTAGAATATTTCAAATACATGCACGACCTTTTAGCAAAAAAAGGTGCAGGACATATCAAACTCTTTGGCGGCGGCGGCGGGACTATCCTTCCGCAAGAAATAGAGGAGCTTCATGCTTACGGTATTTCACGTATTTATTCTCCTGATGACGGACGCTCACTCGGATTGCAAGGA
>CALMMI010000689.1 GCA_937868245.1 uncultured Ignavibacteria bacterium
ATCTTCTGTAATTTGACCGAAGGTGCAGCCTACACAGGATTGGAACATGCAGACGAGGTTTTTGGAGCATTAGCTGAGCAATTCCCGAATGTATGTTTAACGTTAGGAAAAAGTGGATCAAGGGTACACTGGAATAGTGCCGCTTTTGAGATTCCGTCATACCCAACAACACCGATTGACACAACCGGAGCGGGTGATATGTATGCAGCAGGATTCCTGTATGGAATTACTCACGGATATTCTCCTAATACAGCAGGTCGCCTCGGATCGCTTGCAGCTTCTAAAATCGTATCACAGTTTGGAGCACGGTTAAAAGAATCACCGAAAGCAATTCGTGATGAAATTTTATTAAATGTTTGAACCGCAGAAAATAGAAATATGAATAGAATAGCGTTAAAAATTTTTGTAGTGTTTGTTGTTTCTCTTTGTAGTTTCACTGGAATGAAGGCACAAACGGGAATGACTTTTGCCGAATTTGCCTTGAAATTGGATCCCTATTTCGACAAAGAATTGATAATGGATATTTCCGCTCAATTACCCCAGGGTGCTGAATATAGAATTTGGAGTTGGGATGTAGGGGATTTTTCGGGTGACGGATTCAATGATGTTGCCTTTGCTGTAAAAGTTACCGGTGATAAACGCAAAGTTATGAATGTCTATCTCATTACTGATATTGACGGCTTTCTTACAACAGTTGCACAGTTCCAATATAATTATGTAGATCTTCCACTCGAAGTAGGGGTGGTGATAAAAGAAAATGCCTGTTATACAACCCGTAAACTCGAAGAGTTTAACTGGATTGTACGGGGCTATCGGTATGATATGGGGTCGGTAGTGTTACTCGATGAATTTTCAACTGCAAAAGTTGATAAATATACCCGTGAAACATATAAAAATTATCAATCTCTCCAAACCTCCGAACGGTTCATCAATACACAAACCAATGAAACCACATTCTCAACAAAATATCTGACAATTCCGTGTTACCCACGTGGAAGGCAAATGTATCGCGGATATGCTGCCGAAGCTGTCAGTAAGTCGGTAGATTATGTTACATCCGGTGCATTTTATTGGGGAGGGGAGGAAGATTGTTCATTTTCTTTAAGGTCTGTGTATGACGAAGATTATCTCTATATGACTGTTACAGTAAAAGATGATGAACTGATTACAGGAAGGTGCGATAGTTGTACGGCAGATTATCTTGATCTTTGGTTCGACACTAATCAACCCGGTCCTGATGGTGAACGGTTTATATCTAAAACAAAGCGGTCACAAAAGATGTCGATACATTCAACCGCAGATTCGGGGTTGTATTGCATTACTGCGAAATTAGGGGATTTTCTGGAGCGCAAACCATATATCAAGGTAAAAACAACCGATGAGCTTGAACCAACGCAAAAGAGTGTGGTAAGCCAAGTAAAAGTTGTGGCAGCACCACGTAAAAACGGATATATAGTTAAACTGAGAATCCCGTTTTTATTACTTGGCTACGAACATGCTCCGATTGACGAAAAAGAACTTACACAGCTTGGCTGTACAGTAGTAGTTCATGATTCCGACAATGAATTTCGTCCCGAAGAGGAAGCTTTGATTTGTACATCACCGTTTTCTTCGATGAATCCCGCTACGTATGGTACAATTCAATTTGTTCCTCAAGAGCATTGGTATGGGGAGACAACGAACCTATATACGGACTCACTTTTGAAATATCTTGGCGAAATGGGATTCTGATATGAGTGTTCGCACGCACAGGCATACGTTTATTCTTCTTCTGCCGTGGCTGCTGACATTCGCGATATTTTGGCTTTACCCTTTGGGGTATTCCCTCTACTTGAGTTTTACCAAATACTCTACACTTTCCAATACTGCCGAATTTATTGGTTTCAGGAATTATACTGCACTTTTCTCTGATGTTGAAGTGTGGTATGCTTTGCGGAATACCTTGGTTTTTACTTTTGGAAGTGTACCCGTAACCACTGCTTTTGCCCTTTCCTTGGCGGTATTACTTCACTCGAAGATGGTAAGGTTCGCGGGGTTCTTTCGTGCTGCTTATTTCATGCCCTCGGTTACTTCACTTGTTGTTATTGCCCTTATTTTTACAAACCTGTATGCGAAAGACGGATATATCAATCTGCTTTTAAGCATGGCAGGTATTCCTCATCCCAATAGGGGATGGCTTCTCGAACCTTCTACTGCACTTGCATCGGTAATGGCAATGGATGTATGGATTTCTGCCGGTTACTATATGGTACTCTTCTTAGCCGGGTTGCAAACAATCCCGACTGATTTATACGAAGCTGCACGGCTTGCGGGTGCATCCGCCTGGCAGCAATTCTGGCGAATTACACTTCCGCTTTTGCGCCCTACTATGACGTTTGTGGTTGTGATTAACACTATAAAGTCGTTTCAGGTTTTTGTGGAAATGTATGTAATGACCAAGGGAGGTCCGACCCCCGGCGATACAACAACATTGGTTTATCAGGTGTTTGTAAATGCTTTTGAGCGGTCGGATATGATGGGGTATGCATCGGCGTTGGCGTATGGAATTTTTATTCTGCTTGTGGTTCTGTCGCTTATGCAGATGAAGTTGGTTGGGGAGAGGAAGTGAGGTATTTCTTACAGATTTACATTTAATATTTTAATTATAATTGAATCTTTGCACGAATATAGAAACATCATTTAATAATCATCTATGAACATAAAAGCAACCTCTTTTTTCAAAAACCCAACCGAAGATAAAGCATACTTCAATAATTGGGTAAGTAAGCTCGAACAATTAAATAAAAAGAAGTATTCAAGAATAGAAATCGAAACATCACTCGGAAAAACTCATGTATGGGGTTTGAATACTGATAAGAAAGATGCAGAAACATTGGTGATTTTCCCCGGGGCAAGAACAACATCACTATTTTGGGATTTCAATAATGGTCTCAAACCGCTTGAGGAAAAATTTAGAATTTTCATGGTGGAAACAAATGGGTTACCTAATTTGAGTGATGGGAATACCCCTGATATTAAATCTTTGGGATTTGGTGAATGGGCATCGGAAGTGTTGAGTAAACTAAATATATCCAAAGCATTCATCGCGGGGGCTTCTTTTGGTGGACTTATCTGTATGAAACTCAGTATTGTTGCTCCTGAAAAAGTTAAAGCAGCCTTCTTGCTGAACCCGGGGTGTCTTCAACCGTTTTCGATGTCATTCAAGAACCTTTATTATAATCTACTTCCTATAATCTCTCCAAAGAAAAAGAATGTACGGACATTTCTGGAGAAAGCTATATTTTGCTCTCCCACACATACCATTTCCGAGCAGTGGATGGATATGATAACTGAATACGAAGTATTTGCCCTAACCAGGTATAAAGACAACACTCAAAAGCCATACTATATGGGTGAAGAACTTAAAAAAGTAAAAACAGACATATACTTGCTTGAAGGGGATAACGATATACTCTTTCCGTTTCAGACTTCCATTGAAAACGCAAAGAAGCATATCGGCACGTTAAAAGAGGTAAAGGTGTTTGAGAATGTTGGGCATGGAATAGAAATATATCCCAAAGCAATGGAGTTCATTGCCGAGAAATGTAAAAAGTACTTGTAAAACTATTTGTAGTTTGATTTAAGTAACTACTAAATTAATCTTTTGTGTAAATGTTCAAGTTTAACTATTATTCAGCAAAATGAAACATGTGCTCCTGCTTTTAACAGTATTGGTTTCAGCTATTCCTTTGCAGGCAACTGTATGGCAGGTAGGAGTATCGCGCCAATACACTATGCCCAGCCAAGTTTCATCGCTGGTTAAGAATAATGATACGGTAGAAATAGATGCCGGAACATATCATGAAGATGTTGCTCATTGGACTGCAAACAATCTCTTGCTGCAAGGTGTCGGCGGAATGGCATACCTGAAATCAAACGGTAAGAGCTTTGGACAAAAAGCAATATGGGTGATTGGCGGAGCTAATACAAGGGTAGCTTTTATTGAATTTGCTGAATGCGCTGTTCCCGACCGTAATGGGGCGGGAATCCGGCTTGAAGCAGCAAACCTGACTGTTCATGGATGTTACTTCCACGATAATGAGGATGGAATTTTGGCAGGGGATAACCCGGAAAGTGACATTCTAATCGAATATTCTGAGTTCTCACATAATGGCAACGGAGACGGACAATCGCACAACCTTTATATCAATCATGTGCATAGTCTCACTTTTCAGTATAATTATTCACATCATACTAAAGTAGGGCATGAACTGAAAAGCCGTGCATATAATAATTACATTCTCTATAATCGTCTCTCGAATGAAGCTGACGGAACTGCAAGCCGCAACATTGATCTTCCCAACGGAGGGACAACGATTATAATGGGAAATGAAATCCAGCAAGGTA
>CALMMI010000690.1 GCA_937868245.1 uncultured Ignavibacteria bacterium
GGACTGAATATACTGATTGCACTTTTCGTAAAATTTCTTGCGTATTTCAACAGCCGTAAGAAGTCACTTGTTCTGGATGTAATTCATAATTTCTACGTAGTCCCGATGGTACCTGTTATGTTCAAACAGGTATTCTTTTTTATTCCTGTTGTTCATCCGTATGATTATGATACCATGCTTATCAGTTGGGATAGGGCGATATTTGGAGCAAACCCAACAGAAGTCCTGTCTCATTTCACACATCCGGTACTTACCGAGTTTCTGCAATTTTGTTATGTGTCTTTCTTTTTTCATGGATTAGTCCAGGGAATTGAAATGTATATTGCAAACAGGAAGGAAGCCGTAAGAACGGTTGCCCGTATGTTGGGTTTTGGTTTGTTTGTATCGTATATTCTCTATTTCATATTACCTGCGATAGGTCCTAGGTTTACGGTTCATAACTTTGCAAATCTCAGTACAGAGATTCCCGGATTGTGGTTTACCGAACCAATGCGTACATTTATCAATGCAGGAGACAATATTTTAAAAGGTGAATTGCACCCAATGTTAGTAGTCAACCGGGATTGTATGCCAAGCGGGCACACAATGATTACAGTGATGAACATTGTGTTGGCATTTCAATTCAGATCAAAACTGAAATGGTTGTTTCTTTTTATTGGAAGCTGCCTAATCTTTTCTACGGTGTACCTTCGTTACCACTATGCAGTGGATGTTATTATCGGGACATTATGTGCCTTTGTTGTGATGTGGCTGGAACCTAAACTTTGGAGGTTATTACTGGCTAAAGGTTGGGCATCTAAATAGGGGAATCAGAATCTCCGTTAGAACCTAAGAATTAGCACGACCAATCAGTATCGGTGATCCTGAATCGAGGTCAGGGTGACAGGTGGGAAAAATTTACTCTAATGTCATTGTATTACTTTGCAACCGAATTCGCGACTACCCTGAACTGTAAAAAAACCGGCTTAAAAATATTTTTTGCTTTATAATTGAACCATAAAACATGTAATCGATAGTACACTATGAACACCACGTGGAAATTCTACACTTTCGAAGAACTGTCAACCGCACTTCTGTATCATATTCTTGCTTTACGTCAGCTGGTTTTTGTAGTGGAGCAAAACTGTGTGTATCTCGATACTGACGGAGAGTACGACTATTGTTCACTCCATTGTTGCGGTTTCGATGAACATGGACATCTTATTGCCTATACAAGAATTATCCCTGCCGGGATAAAGTATGAAGAACCTGCAATAGGGCGTGTGGTGGTAGCTCAAGCTGCTCGTGGAAAAGGAATAGGGTATGAACTTATGAAACAAAGCATTGAAAAATGCAATAAAGAATATCCAAAATACTCTATCAGAATTTCAGCACAATGTTATTTAGAACAATTTTATACTAATCTGGGTTTCCAATCAATTGGAACTTCTTACCTTGAAGACGGAATTCCACATATTGAGATGCTTTTGCCATGAAATTATTTCCATTGTTTTTCTTTATAGTGCTTTTGTCAATCGGTTGTTCGTCAGGTCCACAGCCGATGAAATTTGTATGTGGTCTTTCTACAAACGAGTTTAATGCTCGAGCTAAGGATACCTTAGCCGAATATAAGTTTTCAATTCTTTCTGCTTCTTTCGACAGTATAACAACAATCAAAAGAATAGATGATGGAATGAGCGACCGGACAATATTCCTCACAGTGCAGCATGATTCTGCAAATGGTGAAGCAACTATGTTTGTACGTACTCTGGTCAGATTCCAAGGGAATGAAACGGAAATATTTTTTGATGAAAAACCCCGATTAACCAATGATTTCCGTGGAGACTTCCGTCCGGTTTTGAACGCACTGAGATCAATGTGCGCACCTCCTAAGAAAAAGAAGAAGAAAAGTTAAGGGGCAATTTCACCCAAAAATTCTGATGAAGATATAAGAAACCAAATTATAATGAATATAATAAACGAACATATAAACAAAAGTATCAGAAATTACTCGCTTACAGACCTTCAAACTCTGTTCGGAGAATGGAAAGAACCTAAGTTCAGAACCGAGCAGCTTTTTAGTGGGCTTGCCAACCCCAGCTACAGAGCATTCAGTGATATTCTTACACTGCCAAAAGCACTTCGCGACCGTCTGGAAACTGAGTTTAACTATTCATCGCTCACTATTGGTAATAAGCAAGTTTCAGAAGATGGAACTGTAAAGTATTTATTCAACCGCATTCCCATCCTGTAAATTGAATATATACTTTAC
>CALMMI010000691.1 GCA_937868245.1 uncultured Ignavibacteria bacterium
GCACGCGCAACGTTATTATCATCGTATTTCTTCTTGACGGGTTTGGTAATACTTATGTTTCTTAACAAGATATAAGAATTCTTTAAAGTGATATTTTCGTAGATTTATACAAGGTATACTATATGTCAGCAGGTCTTTCTTTAGCACATGAACCGGTTAGCGGAGTACCACATGGTAAATTGGCAATGTGGATATTCCTTGCATCGGAAATTATGTTTTTTAGCGGATTCTTCGGAGCATTTATTGTTCTGAGAAATTCTAATCTTGAAATGTTTTCTCATTCGGCTGCCGAGTTAAACAAATGGCTTGCACTGTTGAACACAGCTGTTCTTATTGGAAGTTCGCTAACAATGGCACTTTCGATTTTGAATTTGCAACGCGGAAATAAAAAGAATTTTCAGTTGTTCTTGGGTCTTACTATTGTTTGCGGATTTATATTTCTTGTTGTAAAGACTATTGAATACTCTTCGAAGTTCAATCACGTTGACCCTGTATTTCCACACGGTATTTATCCATCATCGAATGTATTTTTTGCATTTTACTTTACAATGACGGGATTCCACGCATTGCACGTAATCTGCGGTTTAATTCCGATGATATTCATGCTTTCAAAGTCATTTACAAAAGAAGGATACAACAAGCCTGTAAAACTCGAAACACTCGGTTTGTATTGGCACTTTGTGGATTTGGTTTGGATATTTCTATTCCCGATTTTATATCTTATTTTTCCATCACATCATTAAATTTATAGAAAGAGTTCGTTATGGAACATCATGACCATCCCTCTTACGAAGTGATGACAAAGCAGTACATAAAGGTTTTTACATGGCTGTTTATTTTTACTGCATTAACCGTTCTTGCTGCAATGGATTGGGTGCCGCACAGTTGGGGTGAAATCGGTAGTACTTTGCACATTACAGTAGGTTTAATAATTGCATTTGCGAAAGCTATCATGGTTGTGTATATCTTTATGCACATTAAATTTGATAACAAGTTTCTACGAGCATTCATTTATGTACCGTTGTTTCTGTTTAGTGTACTCTCGTTTGCACTGAATTTTCTTGGTCCTTAATACCGGCTATCATTACTAATAATGAATACAAAGAAATTACTAAAGAATTCTGTTGGATTATTGATTTGTTTGATACTTGTTAGCGGATGTACAAAGAAAGACAGTAATTCTGAGCTTTCACAAAACAAACCGACAATTGATTTACCGAAGATTAAAGAAGTACCAAGTTTTACCGGAACAAACTTTAACGGTTCACAATTCAAGTCGGAAAGTTTGAAAGGGAAGATATGGCTTGCAAGTTTCATGTTTACAAGTTGTGGTGATATTTGTCCCAGGTTAAATTCTCAATTGAGTGCGCTGTACGGAGAGTTTAAGGATGAATCTAAATTGAACTTTGTATCAATTTCAGTTGATCCGGAAAATGATACGGAAGATGTTTTGAAAAAGTACGCGGAACGCTACGGAGCAAAGCCTGAAAAGTGGGCTTTTTTGAGAATGTCGATTGATACTGTTAAGAATTTATCGCTGGAGGGGTTTAGAATCGCTTCTTTAAATGCTCCTCTTGACCACAGCAAACGGATTGTCTTGGTTGATTCTGAAGGTCAGATAAGGGGATATTACGACGGACTTGATTCTCAGGATGTTGATAAGTTGCGAACGGTGTTAAAGAAAATGCTAATATCGATACACTAATTTGATATATAGTTATGAAAAAGAAAGTTGTTTTTTTGCTTGCTGTTATAGTAAGTATGATTGGATCGGCACATAATGTACTTCTAGCATGTCCTAATTGCAAAGATGCTTTTGAAAAAGGTTCGGTTGAGGCATCTATCGGAGAAGGTTTTTCGTTAAGCGTTGTATTTATGTTGCTAATGTTTTTCAGTGTTTTTATCGGTTTTTCTGCAAAGATTTACTTTACGATGAAGAAGAAAAATGCTTCTTCACACTATTTTGATGTATAATTTTTGACTCTTACTTTCCATATCTAAGGTTCATCTATGTTTTCTCAAGAAATAGACAAAAAAATCAAGCAAATATCTCTTATCGTTCTTACGGTAGGCGGGATAGCTTTTGTTATTGGTTTTTTTGGTTTTCATAATAGGGTTACTGATGTTGGGTATCGTCCTACACAACCTATACCATTTTCACACAAAATCCATGCAGGAGATATGGGTGTGAAGTGTATGTATTGCCATACATCGGTTGAGAAATCGGCTCATTCGCCTGTTCCATCTACAAGTACTTGTATGAACTGCCACATTGCTACTTCAATCAAACCTGATAGCCCAAGGCTAAAATTGGTACGTGACAGTTACGAGAATAATACTCCGATAGAATGGAAGCGTATTCATGCCTTACCTGATTATGTACACTTCGACCATAGCCGTCACATTCGTTCTCAAATTGATTGTGCTTCATGCCATGGTAAAGTAGAAACAATGGGAGTTGTATCTCAATTCAAACCTATGAACATGGGGTTCTGTTTGGACTGCCATCGTAATCCTGAAGCAAATATAATTCCTGCACGTCCGATTTCAGGTATTTTTACCGGAATAAAAGCAAGTGCTTATGACTCTAATGCAAAAGCTGTTCTTGCTAAGGTAGAGCCAATGACTCATCCTCAATTCGGTGGATTTATGAGCGAAATTCCTAAACAGGAAGTTGAAGGAATCCCTACTCCGAAGCATCCAGGATACGGACCGGAAAATTGCTCTACATGCCATCATTAATTTCATAATACTGACAAAAAACGTCT
>CALMMI010000692.1 GCA_937868245.1 uncultured Ignavibacteria bacterium
AGTCATAAAAAGGATGTATCTTTTCAAATTGATAATGAATGATTGCCATCTTCACTAATGGATCGATCCCATCCTCATTATCATGAATAAATTTTTCGAGATTTGACATTAAAGTAACTAGCGTATCAAATTCTTGAGGAGGTATGTATATTACTTCTCCTGTTTGTTTATTTGTTAACGTTGTTCCGGGTACTTTGCGAAAACCTGCGTCGTTTTGCTCTAAGAGTGATTGCACTTCCAGAATAATATTTGTACTTAAAAAACCATTTAATCTTACCTTCATATATCCTGATTTTAAAGCATTATGATAATTTCGCACTTCTTTAATTTCAGGGCTGGTTAACTCTGAGAACATCTCTGCTCTGTAAATTTCATCATGAGTTGTTATAATGTTTTCAATTGCAGAACTCTCCTTTGCTTCTCGAATAGGCAATGTATCAATCAAGATAACTTGGTTGGGGATTATGCGACAGACACCTTTCAGTTCAGCCAAAGCAGAATGTGCTTCTGCTGCTTTTTTGAGAACCTTTTTTGTTTCAATTTCAAAAGGTAAGGGGAGTAGAGAGATTTGTGGAGTCATGTATTTTATATAGATAGTTTTTGTTTACAAATTTAAGGAAAATGAGGTATGTGATATAGTAAAATGATACAATAACTGTATCAACTTGCAGTAAATCCAAGTTTGAAATGTACGAAGTCATTTATAGAACTATATGTTACAAACTCCATAGTTGAATTGCGTACCTCTTGGATAGGGGCAGAACTCCAACAATGAATGCTCTTTCTCGAGACCACGCAAAAATCCTATGTTACACTGATGGGGCTTTAATCTTTTTCATTCCTTCGTGCCTATTACTATCACGCTCTTAACGGAGCTGGGAGTACAATCCTTTTATATCCGTAGAATCGGGTTTGCATGCCCTATTCTCTTTTAGGTGTGGCGTGTCCTGAATCCCTTCCCCCAAAAAAACTCAAAAAAACCATAGTTGTGCTTAAAATTACCTCCGTATGTTTGTAATGTCATCAAGAAGGACACCGGAAAAACTCAAAAAAACCATAGTTGAGCTTAAAATTACTTCCCTATGTTTGTAATGTCATCATGATGTACTCCTAAAACACTTGAATGGTAGCCGCTGTTTTCACAATTTCAGCGGCTTTTGAAAACACCACCAAATCATACCAATGACACGATTCTACCAAATCACCATCGGTGTATTACTAGTATGCCTGGTTCTTTCTCGGCTTGGCACATGCCAAAGCGAACCGAAGGTCACCACAACCGAGCATATAGAATACATAGGCGTTCCCTACGATGTACAAAGCAAAACGGATACCGTCACCAAAGACCGTATCGTGTATAAACCCATGATAGTAAATGGCAATGTCGTGCACGATACTTTGTACCGCGATGGGGTTAGAATCGCCACCAACCCCGAAACCTACTGCAAGGAAACCTTACAGTTTGCAGCAGAATCATCCCGCCAGATATTTAATTCGGGTGATAGTCTTACTGCGAAATTCACCTACCCACAGATGATTTTCACCTTCGACTTTCACCCAAAGGCGGACAGACTGAAAACCATTACAAGAACCATTCTTGAAATCGAAAAGGAAAGTCCGTTTGGTGTACATCTGGGGCTTGGGATGGTGATGGGGATTGATGGAACGGTGCGTCCGGGAGTGTTTGCTGGGGTAGGGATAAAGGTCTATTAAAATTAACGAATATTAAGCTGTCAAGAGAAATGTCGAATAAATAATACAATTATTTATATGATATTCTCATGAATATAACCGTGTAGAGCCAGAACATGAATATTAACACTGAATTTCAACATTTGCCATCTAAAACATACGGGGCTATGGACTTTGCTATTTGCAGTTTGGGCTTTGCAAGTTTCGCCGGTTTTATAACGGAAGCCACACCGTATTTTGTATTTTTTTCAGCATTATTCAGTTGTATTCTTTTTGGAATCAGGGTGTATGTTTCAATTCGTGATTTAAGCAAAAAGTCAAATAATCCAAACAGTTATGTAAATGGTGGTGATGATTATTCACAAAAGGATATACAATGAGCAATTCTACTAAAAACAAATGGCAGTCTTTCCTATGGGCTGCTGTCGTAACGGCAGCGAGTTTGGCTGTTGAATATATTACAGCCAATGCTGATACAGGAATTTCCACCAAAGGCTTTTTGATGTCGGTTGGAATGGGGCTGTT
>CALMMI010000693.1 GCA_937868245.1 uncultured Ignavibacteria bacterium
GCAGTTGCAAAACTGAAAGCTGCTACAATTCAAGCTCAGCAATTGGAAGGTGCTTTAAAAGATGCAGGTAAAACAGCTTCGGGAGGCGATACAGGTTTCTTATCCGGATTGAAAGGATCGTTCTCGAAAGCTAAGGAAGAGGCAAATTCAGGGGCAGCACTTTTTAGTAGCGTTGCAGCAAAAGCAGGTGAGTTGGCATCACCGTTAGGTTTGGCTAAGGCAGGTACTGACTTGCTTGTACAAGGCTTGGAAAAAGTGTTTGATGTGGGGCAAAAATTTGAAACGGCTTTAACTTCCATCGGCGCAAAAACAGGGGTAAGTGGCGAAGCACTCGATAAAATCGGTAATCAAGCCGAATCTATGGCTGCAAAATTCGGAGGTTCGTCTATTGACCAATTAACAACCTTCCAGGGGATATTTTCAAAGTTCGGTACCGGGCTTGCAAAAGCTCCCGACGATTTGGAAAAGGTTGCCGATAGCGTAAATACGTTTGCAAAGGCTACTGGAACTGATGCTTCGGCTGCGCTCGATACTCTTTCGAGTACAATGGAGCAGTTTGGTGTGGATACAAAAAATGCTAATGATGTTGCGAACATAAGTCCAAGATTTATAAATGCAATGTCGGCGGCAGCAAAAGTGGGCGGGGCGGACATCGGACAAATCGGCGAAGCTATGAAAACCGCAGGTGATTCGATGCTAAATGCTAATCTTAGCTTTGAACAGGGCAATGCTGCGATTCAACTCTTGGGAACAAATGGAAAAACAGGAGCTGAGGCAGGGAAAGAACTAAAAGGTGTTCTCGATAGAATTTCCGGTCAGGATGTTATTCCCAAAGAAGGGCTTGAAAGCCTCAAAAGTTTGGGTGTGGATATGACCAAAGTGACCGATACGAGTTTACCGCTTGAAGATAGATTGAAGGAGTTAGGTAAAGCTTCCGGTGATGCAACTACATTTACAAAGGTATTCGGGAAGGAAAATGCAGAAACCGCTAAAATATTAGCGAACGGTGCAGATAAAATCAGTTCGATTACCGACAAAATCACGGGAACATCCGATGCTACTGATGCCGCTGCCAAAAACATGGGAACTCTGGCTGAAAAATTCTCTAAAGGTAAAGCCGGACTTGAGAACTTTGCAGTTGATATTTTCAAGGTTTTAGAACCTATTGTTTCTGGTATCATTGATTCAATTTCAACTGCTTTTTCTGTTATAAAAGATACACTCGGACCTATATTTACTGAATTGGGTAGCACGTTAGGAGATGTTTTTACTCGAATAGGTGTTGTCTTGAAACCTATTTTAGCGGTAATCGGCGGTGCGGTTATTGTAAACATTGTTGAAACATTGTCGATTGCCGGCGTAATTCTGAAAGTGTTCTTTGATACGGCAGTCAGTATATTCGATGGAATAATTGAGGCATTACAACCTCTGACTGATGTGTTTAAAAGTATCTTTAACTTTTCAGATGGTGTTACCGGGTCGTTCGACCCTCTGAAAACATTCCAAAGCATACTTGGCTTTATTACCGGTGCAGTATCAACGTTAGGTTCGATTCTAAGCGAAGTTGGTGGTTTTCTCGCATCAGTCTTTTTAACTCCATTAAAAATCACTACAGCAGTCATAGCAAAACTAATTGATTGGGTAGTATCTCTATTTAAGAACCTAAGTACGGGAAATTCTGTTTTTGCAGGGATTGGAACTGCAATTGACAAAGTTAAACAGGGATTTGAAGGATTTATAAATATCATTAAATCAGCTCCTGAAATCATTCATGCAATTACTGCAGGATTTAAGGCATTCACGAGCGGAATAACCGATTTAATCTCAAATTTCTCGTTGGATAAATTGAAGGATTTATTCTCCGGTGCAACATTTTCAAAAGCATTTTCCGATTCTCGAAACGATTCAAATCTTAAAGCACAGAATGAAAAATTAATCGGGCAATTCGGTAGTTCGTTGCAGCGATTGAAAGAGATGCAGAATAAGGCGAATAATGAAAAAGATACAAGTCAAAAACTAGCTGATGAGCAAGCTTTTGCAAAAGAAAAGGAACGTTTGCTTACTGCGATTGAGGAGAAGAAAAAAATAGGCTTGTTAAATGAAGCTCAAGCCAAAGAGTTACAAAATAAATTGGATGCAATCGGGCTATCTTCATTTAATGCAGGTAAAACAACCTCGCCACCGCCACCGAAGGCTGCACCAACTGCATCTACTGCAAAAAAACAGGAAGAAGATGAAACCAAGGGCGTGATTAATGCTATTGAGCAACGTAAGAAAGAGAGGGAGGATCTTGCGCGTGCTACTATCAAGAATGAAATCAAATTGGCGATTACTTTGATTGAAATCCAAGCTGATGCAGAAAAGGCGATAGTAAATGTAAAAATCGAGGCAGCTAATAAAATTCTTGAAGCGGATAAAAATCAGAAAAATAAAAGAAAAAAACTGACGGAAGAAGAGAAAGAAGAAATACGTAAAAATATAGATTCATTAAATAAAGAATCTATAAAGATTAACAAAGAGTCCCAAGAAAAAATCACTCTCGAGAACGGCAAGTCTGACCTGCAAGACTTCGAGAATCATGAAAAAAATAATGAGGCAAAACAGAAATCGGACATCGACTATGCAAAAGCCGCGGTTGAAAGAAATGAAAGAAGAGTAACTAAAACAGCAGCGGATGAGGAAGCTAGACTAAAAGACCTGAATGCCACAAAAATTGATTTACTTCAAAAAACAAGTGCATCGGAACTTAACGCGATTCTGAAAAATAATGCTGCGGTTGCAAAAGCTGACACTGACCTGAAAGAAGCTATCGCATCAGGTGACAAGGCTAAAAGAATCGCAGCTGAAAAAGTATATGATGAGGTTGTTAAAAAAGCTATCGAATCAGACACTATAATACTTGCTCATAGTGAGAAGACCAACGGAGAACTCCTGGGATTGCATAAGCAGCTTAACCAACAGCTTAAAGACCTTACAATTAACCAAACTGTCGATACAAACGAACGCGAACGCAAAACAAAACTTGCTGCACTCGACAAGCAATACCAGGAAGATTTAGTAAAGCTTGGAACTAATGAGCAGGCAAAAGCCGAACTTACCAAAAAGTACCAGGCAGATAAATATGATACTGATGTAGAGTTCAACCGAAAATCAAGTGATCTGTGGGTTCAATCAGCCCAATTAATAGAGGATGCCGGACTTAATATTGCTAAAAGCTTTGCGGATTCTATGGGCAGTACGTTCGATGACCTGACACAAGGGTTTGATGATTTTGCAAATGATATTAAAAAGAGAATCGCTGAATCCAAAAAAGATAACACCAAAAGCACCGAAGAAGAAGCAGGAAAATTACTCGATGCACTCAAAAAACACGAGATTTCATACGCCGATTACCAAGCCAAATTAGCAGATCTTAATAAAAAACAGGCAAAAACAAATGTAACTACCACCGAACGTGCAAACCTTGCAATCGGACAGGCGTTTTCAATCCTTGCAAAACAAGGTAACGATGCGCTGGACTCAACCCTAAAAGATGTCGGGAAATCATCAAAAGCATTTGCTAACACTTATACAGAAGCCGGCGATGATTCCAAAGCGAAGAACAAGGCATTAGCCGATCACTGGAAAGAATTCGGCGGACAAATATCGGAAGCAGGAGAAGAAATGGGGCTAAGCGTCATCGGGGTTTTTGGGCAAATGGCTGCGCAGGGTAAGCTGACCCTTGAAAGTGCAGGAAAAGCTGCAGCTGCAATTGCTCTTGATACGGTCTCTAAAATTGTACTTACACAAGCTCCTGCTATACTCGCTATATTCGCAGGGGCAATACCTCCGCCTTTCGGGTTTATTGCAGGATTGGCAGCAATTGGGGTGGTACAAGCACTTTTGGCAAGTACAAAATCGGCAATAGTGGGCGACGGCTTCTACAAAGGCGGCTACACGGGAGATGGTAACGACCGTGAATCGGCAGGGGTTGTCCACAAAGGCGAGGTAGTGTTCGAGAGCCAAATCACCAGGAACCAAAAAGCAGAACTGCTTGAACTCCGTTCACTCTTACAAAGGGGAATGAAACTAAGTGAGATTATCGACGGATATAATATCTCCAAATCGTTCGAGAGGATTTCCGAACATTCCCGTGATTTCTCGAATACATATATCGACACTTCCGGAAAATTACAAACGATTGCATCACCTGTTTTCGTTCCGCAGCAGAATGTCAATCAATCCAATATAGAGATGATTGCAATGCGGAGCGAACTTACACAAATCAGAAAACTACTCGCCAAAGCTAAAATTATCGAACGGGAAACCAAACATATTTCGGCTGTACGCCTAAGTGTAGAGGAAAACCCGCAATTCAGAATCCGACAAGAAAAACAAGCTCTGCGCTTGGAAAGGGCAAGGGGATAATATGCCGTCAGACATAATAAAACTACATGCAGCCAGCACCGATTCAGGTGTGGTAAAGCCTTACGATTTCATAACAGTTAGCACCATGACCGGATTTGCAAGCCACACCCAGTGCGATATGAAAGTGCTCGGGGCATTCAAATCACCGGTGTTGGAAGGCGATGAAATTCTGTATATCGACGGAGAAAAATCGGGTCTGCCGTATATGCGGGATACTTTTTCCGTAAAGTTGCAACCGTTTACTTATAAAGAATCTACGAACGATCTACGAAAATGGGAAACTGCTATCAAGCCTGTTTTGAGAGTAGCACAGAAATACCGGTATGCGTGGCTGGAATTATCCGAAATAAGTGATTTCCTGGATATTTCCCACCCGTATCATGAAGCTGATCAGGCAATTCCGGTGCAATTGGTTGAAATGAGTTTCGATGATGCCGAAGGGAAAAAAACGGTAACGCTAACCTTCCATAAAACATTCAGGGAGGTATAAATGGCAATCGACCGCACAAAAGGATATTATAAAGAATGGACGAATGACCGTGGTTGGAATCTCACATTAGAGATTATCCCCTCAGGGAAATTTGATGATTATACATACAATATAGAAGCAGTTACTTTTGAAAAAATACCGCGTGGTATGATGTCGATAAAAACACACAAAATGAGTTTCGATAAAATCCCTTTTGGTGTTCGTGATGCCGCAAGTATGGAGATAGAATTCGACTTTACGGATTTGCAAGATAACCTGAAAGAAATATTAAAAAATCCATTTTACGACCATACAGATGATGGATACCCTGGGTTAATTACTACCAATATTTTTGTTTTGAAATCGGACAGAGGTACAAACGGAGCAAGTTCATTTGTAGAATTTACAGGCGGTCAGAGGGCTACACTCAGTAATAGTTACACAATGGAGCGCAACCCTGTTACAGATGATTTTATTACAAGGAAATGTACAATAGAAGCAATTGACGTATTGAAATTAATATTAGAACAGACATCCACGCAGGAATGGGCTGATATGATTTTTTCATATAGTACGTACGTCGATTTGAAGGCTATTGTTGCTACAAACTTGAGAGACTGGGAACTAGATACAGACGTAAGTTTAGTACCATTGCAATACGGTATCGCAGAAAAACAAGATTGGGAAAACAGCGACCATCCTTATGACACTGCCGCACATTTATACAGAATGGCACACTTGTTTAATCAAGGGCTTGCAGTTAGTATCGAAAGGAAAATGAGTGCATGGTTTAGGCATAGGGCTTTTTACGGTGATGCACCTTTGTATTTTAACATGACTATAAACCGTTCTCCTTTAGTAGCTCTCACATTCAAACAGCAGGAAACAGACAGGCGGCACAGATACGGTTCGGATATACCGGGAAATGACATTCGCATAATCGGAAAAACTACTGCAGTAATTGATCCCACTGATATTCACGCAGGTATGTTAGTTTCTGATAAGGATGGTGAAAGCTATCTGGAATATACATATTTGTGGGATTTACTCAAAAATCTATGCGAGGGATTTTGTTGTAAGTTAACCTACAAGCCAATAATGCGGGACGATGCTTCTGGTGACCCGCGTCTCACGTATGAAATATCGTATGATAAAATATTTGCAAATCCAAGTGGAAGTGCAATTGATTTAAGTTCAAGATTTGCAGACGCTCAAGAAGAAGAATTTGAATTTACGCCGTGTTCAGGTATTATTTCGATTGGTACCACCGAGCTGTCGAATATGCAAGACCCGGACATAAGTCATTTCGATGCTGAAATTCCGGGTAATCAATCCGATGTACGGATAAATGCTAAGCTGATACATCACAACTTACCTACGGCGAACATCGTAGATTCTCCTCGAATCGGCTATAGATATCAGTTGCGAGAGCCA
>CALMMI010000694.1 GCA_937868245.1 uncultured Ignavibacteria bacterium
CTTCTCTCGGTTCGGGCGCACCGGATACCACCATGTAGGCATCGCCTATCGTCTTGATTTTCTCCAGTCCATATTTCTCGGCAAGGGTATCAAATTCTGTGAATATTCTGTCCAATCCTTCCACAAGTTCTTCTGGTGTTTCTCGCTGAGACAGCTTGGTAAAGTCCACAATATCTGCAAAGAGTACTGATACATTCGAGAGTTTTTCGGCTATCAGTTTACTGCCGCTTAGCATTTTGTTTGCTATGCTTGGGGGTAGAACATTATGGAGGAGTTCTTCGGTTGCTACATGTTTTGCGTTTGCGATTGCTATTTCTTTTTCACGTTCGGCGGCTTGTTTTTGCTGTTCCATAAGTGCTGCCTTCTTCTTGGCTTCTTCACTTTGCACCTCATCTTTTATTTCAATATATCTCTTTAGATATACAAATGCATCCTCCCATCGGTTCTCACTCTCGTATAAATCAGCCAGTGATTTATAGTAGAAAAACAAACGACCTTTCGAACCTGATTCTTGGCAGATTTCTATTGCATTCCTAAATAAATCCTCAGCTTTCGATATGTCGTATCCCTCGTAATTTTTAGTTGAATACAATAAGCCGATATTTGCCATATCATTTGCAATCCAAGATTTTTCACCTAATTCTTGGTGAGATACCAGAGCTTTACTAAAGTACTCCAATGCAGTATCGTAGGAAGCAAGATTCCAGTGAATTCCTCCGATATTTGCAAGAACACCTGCAATTCTTGACTTCTCCCCCAGTTCAGTTTGAATTTTGGCAGCTTTGCTCAAATATTCAAGTGCATTTTGATATGAACTTTGCTCGGCATAAACAGTCCCGATAAGCCCGAAAACATTTGCGATTGAAGATTTATCCTCAAGTTTTTCGAGTATAACCAGTGCTTTTCTGTAGTATTCCAATGCCATCTCATAAGATCCGATTAATGAATATACAATTCCTATTCCTCCATATACTCGTGATATTCCCATCGTATCATCAAATTCCTTGTATATAGCCAGTGCCTTCTCGAAGAATTCCAGCGACTTGTCGTAAGAGCCAAGATCCTTGTACAAATTTCCTAAATTCCCATAGACAATCGCAACAGCTAACTTATCTCCCAGTTTCTCATTACCGTCTATTGCTTTCTCGAAATATTCCAGAGCATTTTTATATGAACCGCGTTTGTGATTTACATTTCCAATTGCGTTCCATGCTTTGCATCTGATGTGAATCAAATTATAGCTTTCAGCGATTTCTAATGTATTATTCAAATACTCGAGAGCTTCTTCAAAATTTCCCCGTTGATGAGTAAAGATTGCCAATCTAAGGGTTATAGTGGCACGCTGTGAAGCAATTTCATGTAAAGTATCATCATCTTCATTTTGAAGGTCATTTATATTAGAGTTGTCAATTTTTGATTTAACTTCATTTATTAGTTTTTCTGCTTCATAATAATTGCCTTTTTTTATCTCCGACTCAGCAACAGACAACCAGTCTTTAAGTTCTTTATAGTTCATAGCTTACTTATTTTATTTGTTCCAAAAAGTAGGTTTTCATTTTGCCTTTGCCCTTGATGTCCATTTCGCCTCGTTCAGTAAAAACAAAGTTGTTTCCGGTAGATTTTCTGAATTCCTCCGAAACATGTATTCTATTCGCCTCACCATGGCTTTCCATTCGTGCTGCTGTGTTCACAGCATCACCCCATAAATCATACAAGAATTTATTCACACCCACAACTCCTGCAGCAGCCGGTCCGCAATGCAAACCTATACGTACTTGCATTTCAGGGATTGACTCAATCCAACTCTTATCACCATAGCTTTTAGGGAAAGTAACTACCAGGTTTTTCATAATTTCAAGTAGCTTTAGTGCAGCTTGTGCGGCTCGTTGAGTGTGGTCAGGTAGAGGGGTTGGTGCGCCGGCTACTGCCATGTAGGCATCGCCTATTGTCTTGATTTTCTCTAAACCATATTCCCTCATTACTCCATCGGCGGCTGAGAATATTTCATTAAGCAAATGAACTAATTGTTGTGCGGTAATGCGAGCTGCGAGTGGTGTGAAGTCAACTATGTCCATAAAGAGAACACTTACTGAGTTGAAGTGGTCTGCTATGGGGTTTTCACCTTTAATCAAACGGGCAGTTATTTCTTTTGGAAGAATGTTGTCGAGAATTTTCTCGCGTTCACCTGCACGGGTTCTTTCAGTTTCTATATCCTTTTGATACCGGCGGATAACATCTTGTTTTTTTACTTCTTCTATGTTTAATTCTTGTTTTAACTCAATGTATTTCTTGTATTTCAAGTGTGCTTCTTCCCAACGTTTCTCATTTTCGTATAATTCGGAAAGGTCTTTATAATGTTCCATAAGCTGTTGCTTCTCACCTGTCTCTGTACTAATCGCAATTGCTTTTAGAAAGAGTACCTCAGCTTTTACCGGATTATAATCACTATTTTCTTTCATGGCAAATAGTGTCCCGATGTTTCCTGTTACTGTCGAAATACCGGGTTTCACTCCGTGCTCTTCATGAATCAGAAGTGCCCTGCTTAAGTATTCTAAAGCTATATCATATCTGCCAAGTTCCTTATACACATTCCCTATGTTTCCAATAATGCTGGCATTGTCGTTTTTATCGCCGTTTTCTTTTAGAAACGCAAGTACCTTGTTGTAATATTCTAATGCTGTGTCGTACATACCAAGTTGTTTATAAACGAGTCCAATATTCCCCTTAATGGACATAACACCGGGTATATCACAAAGCTCCTCATAGAGTGCAACTCCCTTACTTAAATATTCTAATGCTTTGTCATACATGAGGAGATAAGAATATATACTCCCTATATTCCCTAAAACTCTTGCCATAAATGATTTTTCACCAATTTCTTCAAAGATCTCGATTGCTTTACCATAGTATTCCAACGCTTTATCATAAGCACTCATATAATAATATACGTTACCTATATTTACGAGATTGCCCCCCGACATTCTTTTATCACCATTTTCTTCATTCAACTCCTGTGCCTTGGTAAAGTTTTCCAATGCCTTACTATATAAGCCAAGGTGACAGCACAGAATAGCGATATTCCTGGAAGCGTTGGCAACACCTGGTTTATCTTCAAGTTCTTCGCACAATGCCAGTTCATTTATATAGTAGTCCACTGCCGTTTCGTACTTACCTAAGGAAGTATATACATCCCCAAAAGTATTCAAACATTTTGATTTGAGTTCGAGCAAGTTGTATTTTTCTGACAAGTCGAGGGAGGCACGGGCAAGAGTAATGGCTTCTTCGGAATTTCCATTTTTCCAGCAGACAAAAGAAAGCACGTGGAGTGCGTTTGCTCGAAGAATAGAAGAGGCATCTGTATCTTCAGAGGAATTGTCAAGTTCAGCTATCACTTCATGAGCCAAGAGTTTCGCCTCTTCGAAATTTTCAGATTTTTGAGCTGCTTGTGCTTGAGTGAGTATGGTTTGTATTTCTTCGATATTCATTGTATTACTATTTATTTTCCAAAAAATAGGTTTTCATCATGCCTTTGCCTTTGATATCCATCTCACCGCGCTCTGTAAAGGTAAATCCATCCCCGGCTGAGTTTCTGAATTCTTCCGAAACATGAATCTTATCTTCCTCTCCATGACTTTCCATTCTGCTCGCTGTGTTTACAGCATCTCCCCATAAATCAAAGGAGTATTTATTTTTCCCTATGATTCCTGCCACTACACTCCCAGAATGTAAACCTATCCTAAAACCCAAATTAATTGGAATTGAAAATTTCTGTTCAATTTCGAAATCTTCCAACATTTCAATAGCAGCAAGCGCTGTCCTTTCGGCATGGTTTTCATACGAAACCGGTGCACCGCACACTGCCATATATGCATCTCCAATGGTCTTTATTTTCTCAAGTCCATGTTTCTTACATATTACATCAAAACGGGTAAATACTGTATCCAGAATATCAATTAACTCACCTGCAGTAATTTTTGCAGACAGCTGTGTAAAACCAACTATATCAATAAATAGCACACTGACATTTTCATGAGTATCGGCTATTTTCTTTTCACCTTTGAGTAATCGCTCGGTGATATTTGGCGGAAGGATATTGGCGAGAATGTCGTTTGTAGCTTTGGACAAAGCACGCTCAACAGCCAATGCTTTTTCATGTTCTGCTTCTCGGCGTTCGTTGTTATGTTTCTCGGCTAACTTCTGAGCTTCCTCGCTCAATACTTCTTTTTCAATGTTATGGTATCGCTCAAAATGCCTTTGGCACTCTTCCCATCGCTTCTCTGCTTTATACAACTCTGATAAAGTTTTATGTGCAGAGTACAGGTTAAGCTTTGCACCGATTTCTTCGCTCAGTGCAATAGCCCTCAGCATAAACTCCTCTGCTTTGATAACATCATAACCATTAAAATTTTGATTGGAATATAATGTACCGATGTTAGTCATAACGCCAGCTATGAGTTTTTTTTCACCAAGCTCCTCGTGTAGTGCTAATGACTTTGAGAAGTACTCGAGTGCCTTGTCGAAGTTATCAAGTTTGAAATACACAATCCCAAGATTTCCGGTAACGTGTGCAGAACCTGACTTTTCACCAAGTACCTCGTGTAACGCTAACGATTTTGAGAAATATTCGGAAGCTTTGTCGTACATTCCCTGCGAATAATACATCGTCCCGATGTTCCCAGTAATACGTGCTACAAACGATTTTTCTCCGAGTTCTTCGTGTGCTTTTAACGATTTGGAATAATACTCAAAAGCATTGTTATAAAACCCAAGATAATTATAAACAATCCCAAGATTACCGGTAGTTAAGGCCACCTCCGATTTATCCCCCTGTTCTTGGTGTGCAGCCAATGCTTTGTACAAGTATTCCAATGCCTTATCGTAGTTGCCGGTAGAAAGATATACGTTCCCTATATTCCCCGTAATACGGGCAACCGATAATTTATCTCCGCACTCTTGGCTGGCAACAAGTGCTTTGTTCAAGAAGTTCAGAGCACTGTCGAACTTACCAAGATTGCGATGTACTGTTCCAAGAATATTATATGCCTTCGGTTGTATATCAAGAAAAAAATATTCCTCTGATAGAACAAGCACTTGTTGTGCTTGTTCTATTGCAGCATCATACTTTCCGAGACGCCATGAATTTGTTGCCAAAGCGAGGAGTGCTTTCGCTCGAAATAGTTCAATTGATTTGTTTTCTTGCAGTTGAGAATTCTGCTTGCTTAATTCTTCAAACACTTCGTTTGCAATTTTTTCTGCTTCGTTGTAGTTGCCTCTTGTTGTTTCCGAATCTGCTTGCTTGAGCTTCTCGGTTATGTCTTCAGATGTCATAACTTGATTATTTTGCTTGTTCTAAAAAATAGGTTTTCATCATTCCTTTGCCTTTGATCTCCATCTCTCCACGTTCAATAAACGTGAATGCATCTCCTACAAAGTTTCTGAATTCCTCAGATACATGAATCTTATCTTCCTCTCCATACGATTCCATCCTGCTTGCAGTATTCACTGCATCACCCCATAAATCATACGAATATTTATTCTCTCCGATAATCCCTGCTACCACCGAACCTGAATGCAATCCTATTCGAAAACCAAAATCCATTGGTACTGAAAATTTTGAATCGATTGTAAAATCTTCCATCATTTCCAATGCCGCTTTTGCTACCCGCTCTGCATGATTTTCACATTCAATAGGTGCGCCGCACACAGCCATATAGGCATCTCCTATTGTTTTGATTTTCTCCAAACCGTGTTTTTTACAAATCATATCAAATCTGGAAAATATGATGTCCAGAACATCAATCAATTCTGCTGCAGTAAGTTTGGAAGATAATCTTGTAAAGCCTACAATGTCTGCAAAAAGAACACTCACATTTTCGTGTGCGTCAGCTATTTTCTTTTCACCTTTTATCAACCGCTCTGTTATATTCGCCGGGAGAATATTGGCAAGAATTTCGTCCGTAGCTTGCGCTCTGGCTCGTTCTATTGCAAGATTTTTTTCATTTTCAGCTGTTTGTCTGTCGTACATAAACTTTTCAGCATGTCTTTTGGCAGTTTCACTGTGTATTTCATTTTCCAATTCATGAAACCTCTCAAAATGCAATAGACTCTCTTCCCACCTTTTGTTTACCTTATACAGTTTTGAAATTGACCTGTGTAAATCGGATAAATGAATTTTTTCGCCTATTTCTTCAAGAATGTCCATTGCATGAAGCACATATTCTTCTGCTTTTACAGGATTGTATCCTTCGTACATTTGGTTTGCATAAAGAGTTCCCATTTTACCTAAATTACTTGCTATTCCGGATTTATTAC
>CALMMI010000695.1 GCA_937868245.1 uncultured Ignavibacteria bacterium
TTTCAGCAGTTACGAGGTTGTGGAATTTCCCGAACAATTCTTCAGCTTCATCTACAGTCTTGCCTTTGAGAAGGGTAGTCATAATGGAAGCTGACGACTTTGAGATTGCACATCCCGAGCCATTGAAACGAATATCGGTAATCGTATCACCATCTACAATCAAGTAGATGTTAATTTGATCTCCACAGAGCGGATTCAGCCCCTCTGCGGAGCAATTTGCATGATCCAATGTCCCGAAATTATGTGGATTCTTGTTATGATCCAGAATTACTTGTTGATATAATGCTTGGATTTCTGTCATTAGTATAAGTATTAATGTGGCTTCAAGACACTCAAAACAGATACTATAAACGTACAAGGAACGAATTTCGTTCAAACGTACACAGATTACACCTCAAGTGCTTGATGTACAGCCGCGAGTAGTTTATCAGCGGTAAATGGTTTTGAAAGTCTTGCAGAGACCTTTGCCTGAGCCAATTTAGCCGCTATTTCACCCTGCATTAGCCCGCTTGCCGCCACAATCCGAGCACCCGGGTTTATACTCCGTACAATTTCGATTAACTCTACACCATTCATTACAGGCATCATAACATCAGTTAGAATCAAAGAAATTTCCCCGGATTTTTCCTTATATATTTCCGCTGCTTCTGCACCGTTTTGAGCAGTAATTACATTATATCCGTTTTCAATTAGAATATCCCTGGAAATAGTTCTGATAAGTTCTTCATCATCTACAACTAAAACAACCTCTTGTTTTCCGGCATTACGTGGAGAATATTCCTCTTCCGTCACCTTCGTGTCGCTTGTAATATGGGCTGGAATATAGATTTTGAAAGTCGTGCCGTTGCCAACTTCACTATAGAGGTTAATAAACCCGCCGTGATTTTTTACAATGGTAAATACTGTAGCAAGCCCCAAACCTGTTCCCTTGCCTTCTGCTTTTGTTGTGAAAAAAGGATCAAAAATTCTGTCTTTGATTTCAGCAGGTATGCCTTCACCGCTGTCGCGAACAGTAATCACCACATATTTACCGATTTTAGCATTAATATTCTGACGTACGATAGAATCATCCGTAGTTTGAAGTGCAACCTCAATATCAAGCTTTCCTCCTTTTTGCATGGCATCACGGGCGTTGATACACAAGTTCATTAACACCTGGTGAATTTGAGTACCGTCGCCGATAACTGTCAGGTCATCTTTGGTAATATTTATATTAATATCAATATTACGCGGGAATGTTTCACGAATAACCTTTGCAATTTCCGCTACAATATATTTAGGATTAATAGGAACATTCTCGCCTTTTGTACCTCTTGCAAAATCCAGAACCTGACTGATAAGTCCCGAACCACGTTTTACTATACCTATAATGCTGTCTATCCTCTGTCTGCCGGGTTCATCGTCCAGCCTAGTTTTTACCAGCTCCAAACCAAGAACCACAGGCGTGAGTATATTATTAAGATCGTGAGCTATTCCGCTTGCAAGTGTACCGATACTTTCCAACCGCTGAGCACGAAGGAACTGTTGCTCCAGATTCCGCTTTTCAGTAATATCCGTATTGGTTACCAGTACTGATGTCGGCTCTCCCTCGGAATTGCGAACTAATTTCCACCTGCTCTGTACTAGAATTTTTTGTTTTTCCTTTGTTATCTGAACAAATTCTCCCGACCATTCCCCTTTTTCAATAAGAATTTTCTGCATCTCAAAGAAACTGGTACCTTCCCTGTTACTGATAAGATCCAAAACAGATTTCCCAATTGCTTCTGCAGCAGTCCAGCCATACAATTTTGTGGCACCGGAATTCCAGTATAATACCTTGCCGCTTAATTCCCTCATAATTATCGCATCAGGGACGATTTCCAACAAGGCAGCTTGATCCTGGAGCTGCTGTTCCGCTTTACGCCGTTCGGTTACATCTCTAAGGATAACAGTAAAGAGTTTACCGGCAATAGAATCTATCTGCGAAATGGAAGCCTCAATCGGGAACTCATCTCCGTTGGCTCGAATACCGCTTAATACGCCAAGATGTCCCATTGCACGATTGGTAATACCGCTGACACCAAATTCGGCAATAAACTGAGAGTGTTTTTTATGGAAACGTTCCGGAATAAAACGATCTACTCTGGTTCCGACTACTTCATCGGGATTGAAACCAAACATTTTCTCGGCAGCTTTATTGAATAATACAATATTGTAGTTTTCATCGATTGTAATAATTGCATCCATTGCCGATTCAATAACACCACCCAAGCGGGCTTTACTTAAGATAATTTCTTCATCAGCTTTTTTCTGATCCGTAACCTCTCTGAAGTTCATGATGATAGAGCCGATACTAGGATTATGGATAAGATTAGAACCTTGTGTTTGCACCCATTTCCATTGTTTCCCCTTAAAGTTCCATCGGACATCAGTCCTCTCAAATTCCTTACCGGCAAGAAGCATTTCGAACTTCTTATTTACTTCTTCCCTATCATTAGGATGGATGAAAGTTATAAAACCGAGTTCGTTCAATTCTTCTACGTCCGTACCGATTATTTTTTCTCCATTAGGACTCATATACGTTAATTTTCCTGCACTGTCGATTAGGGTAACTCCGTCGGCACTGTTTTCAATCATTGCCCTAAACAGCTCTTCACTTTCTCTGAGTTTTTCTTCGGCTTTTTTCTGTTCGGAAATATCGTACATGGTAACAACAACGGCTTGTTCGCCGTCGAACGTAACTATTCCGCCTGAAAAGAGTACCCAAATCAATTCACCTGACTTACGGCGCAATTGTAACAAGTAATTTCGTAAGAAACCGTGTTTCTTAATCAACCCTATAACAATGGTTCTATCATCGGGGTCTTTATAGTAATCAGCTGCCTGTTGATTCAAAGCAACTTCCATCGGAACATCTAACATATCAGCCAGAAGTTGGTTGGCATAGATTACCTTACCCTCTTTCATGCTCGTAACAACCATCGGGACTGTAATAGCTTCTACAATATCCCGAAGATTTTTCTCGCTTTTCCGAAGTTGCTCTTCCGATAACTTCCGGGCGGTTATATCTCTGGTTACTAACGTAATACCAACAACTTCGTTATGGGAGAAAATCGGACCTGCATGAGTAATATACCATGCAACAGTGCCGTTTATTCCCGGACCCTCCACTTCGTAACTTTGAACTTCTCCTATTTCATACACTTTCTCGAATGTATCCTTTGCCAATTGATGGTATTTAGGATTAATAAAATTAAAAGCACTAAGCCCAATCACTTGTTCTTTTACCATACCGGGAATAGTATGATTTATGAATTGTATGGAATTTTCCTTGTCGAGGGTAATGATAATATCGGGGGAATTTTCAACTAATGATCTATACTTTTCTTCACTTTCCTTAATTTTTTCTTCCGCTTTTCTGCGTTCGGTTATATCTTGGGCTGTTCCAAACAATCGTATTACAGTGCCCTTTGCATTGAGTTCTCCCCTTCCCAGTTCCTCAATAATTCGCTCCTCACCATTTGGAGTAACAATTCTATATTCAATTGCATACGGTTCTCCGCTAAGCCGCGCTTTATTATTTGCTTGTTCAACCATTTCCCTATCAGCTTCATGTATCAAGCTTATAAACGAAATCTCGGCTTGGCTTGGTATCGTTGGATTTACTCCGAATACATTAAAGAGTTCGTCGGACCATGAAATTTTTTCTGAGATGCAATCGTAATTCCAATTACCATATTTGGCTAAACGTTGCGCTTCAGCCAGCTGTTTCTGACTGCTGCGAATCAAATCTTCATTTAGTTTTCTTTCTGTAATATCATTTTGAAAACCTACAAAATGAGTCACATTTTCAAATTCATTATGCACCGGTGCAATTCTAAGGAAATTCCAAAAAGGAGTTCCGTCTTTTTTATAATTAAGTATCTCACCCTCGAAATAACTTCTCTCGGCAATACATTTATTAATCTCATTTACCAAACTTGAATCAGTATCAACTCCTTGCAAGAATCTGCAATTCTTACCTAACACTTCTTCAGTACTATATCCGGTTATCTCATTGAAACCATCATTGATAAAGATAATCGGACAATCCTCTTGTTCGGTATCTGTAATTACAATCCCTTCAGCTGCGCTTTGCAAAGCACGTTCATAGAGGCGCAATTTTTCTTCTGTTTTTTTTCTCTCATCGATATCAGTATGGAGACCGATAAAATGGGTTACTTTTCCATTATCATCGGGCATCGGAGAAATCCGTACATAGTTCCAAAACGGTGTACCGTCTTTTTTATAATTAACAGCTTCACCGTTGAAGTCTATTTTCCTGACAATACTCTGCCTCATTTCAGATTCTACAGCCTCGCTTGACCTTTGCCCCTTTAAGAAATCACGGTTCCTTCCTAATACTTCATCCGTACTATAGCCGGTCATTGTACAAAAAGCATCATTTGCAAAGATTGTTGGGTATTCTTCATGTTCAGCATCTATAATAACAACACCTTCACCCACATTTTGCAGTGCTCTTTCATACAGTCGTAATTTTTCTTCGGCTTTTTTTCTTTCAGTAATATCACGTGAAATCCCGACCACTCCAACTACTTCATTTGTATTGACATCAAAAAGAGGATATCGAGTATCGGCAAATTGGTAGTGGAAGCCCTCTGTCATGTATCCCTCAAACGTCTTAGATTTACCGGTTGACATTATATCCTTGTCAATTTCTTTTAGCCAAGCAGCGTGTTCAGGTGAGAAAAGGGCAGTATCGTCGAATCCAATTACCTCTTCTTTCTTTTTATTAATCGTTTCAGCAGCTGTGGAATTAATAAAGGTATAGATACCGTTAATATCCTTAGCAAAGATACTTTCGTGAATTCCTTCGGTAATTGTTTTTAGCAATACATAGTTCTCTTGAAGAGCGCTTTCGGTTTTTTTACGGTTTGTAATATCATTTACCAAAACATGGCGCGCAGGAGTATTATTATGTTCTATTATATGAGAAGTAATCTGAACATTAATTACTTCACCGTTTTTTTTCAAATGATGCCATTCGCCGCTGTCGTTGTATTTGTTTACAGGTTGTGAAAGATTTTCCATAAGAAGAGGAATTTCCGACTCGGGTCGTATATCCAAAATAGTCATACTCAGAAATTCTTCTCTGGAATACCCGTAATGTAGAGTTGCAGCTTCGTTCACTTCAAGAAATTTTAGAGAGATTGAATCATATATCCACATCGGCTGGGGATTGTGGTCGAACATCAACCTATACTTTTCCTCGTTTTTCTTTATTACTTCTTCAGCAGATTTGTGATCGGTAATATCAACCATCGCGCCTACCATTCGATATGGCTTTCCTTCGTTGTTACGAAGAATGTATCCTCGGTCGAGTACAAATACCTCGGTGCCGTCTGCTTTCAAGAACCTGTATTCATCAGCCCAAAAGTTGTGACCTGAATCTATTGCTTTATAAATACCAGCCGAAACACGTTCCTTGTCCAAAGGATGAAGCCCTTTCAGCCAGGAATCGATATTCAATGTCTCTGTTCTTTTTTTGTACCCAAGGTGTGAATAGAAATTATCATTCCACCAAATACTATTGTCTTCTAGCGACCAATCCCAAATTACATCATCGGTAGCCTTGGCAATCATTTCAAACCGTTCATTAGATTTGAGCAATTCCTCTTCAGCTTTTTTCTGCTCAGTTATATCGTACATTGTTGTAACAACCGATTGCTCACCACCAAATACAATAAATCGCGAAGTAATAATTGCCCAGTATTCTTCGCCATTTTTCCTTCGGAATTTAACAATCAAGTTCTTGATAAATCCTTTTTCCGTGAGTTCCGCAACAGCTCTTTCCCTATCCTGAGGATTTACGTAAAAATCGACTGTCTTGAGCGAATACAAATCTTTGAGCGGATACCCAACCATATCTGCGACGAGTTGATTCCCATAGATAATCTCATTACGTTCAATACTCGTAATAATCATCGGAACGGTGATAGCTTCTACTATATCGTTTAGATTTTGCTCACTTTTGGCAAGCTTTTCAGCAGCTACGGTACGTCGGGTAATGTCATGAAAATTAACCACGATTGCATTTACGCTCGGGTTATTAAGCATATTTTGTGCACTTACTTCCAGCCAGCGCCAAACACCGTCTTTATGTAAGGCTTGAATTTCGAATGGTTCTAATTTTTTCTTTGCACCTGATATCTCCTTAAAAAACTCGACCACCTTATTTTTATCATTCGGATGTATCATATCCGTAAAGCTTTGCTCCAAACGTTCTTGGGGTGAATAGCCGAGTATCTTTTCATTAGAAGGGCTTGTATAAATGATTTTCCCCTCTTTGTTAATCAAAACAACCCCGTTATTGCTATCCTCTATCATTGCACGGAATAATTCTTCATTCTTGCTAATCTCATTCTGGGCTTCTTTAAGCTGGGTTATGTCCCGTGCCACACCAACAACTCCCATTACCTTACCATTTTTATCAAAAAGCGCACTTTTAGAAGTCATATAGACTTGCTTTCCACCCTCTACCTGAACAGTATTTTCAACAATACGGCTTGTTTGCGTTTCAATAACAACCTTATCGGCTGCCATAGATTGATGTGCCGTTTCTACAGAGAACAACTCTAAATCGGTTTTGCCTATCATTTGGTTAGGTTCGAATCCACTGATTTTTTTTCCTCTCGAATTGACAAGCAGATATTTACCGGCTATATCCTTTACGAAAATTATATCGTCCGTACCTTCGGTTACTGCTTTTAGTAAAGCATAACTTTCCTCTACTGCCTGTTCCGCTTGTTTACGGGCAGTTATATCGCGTATGTTTGAAACGATTGCCCCGATGGTTTTATCTTTCAAAAGATTTGCCACCGTACCTTCTACCCATATCCATTCACCGTCTTTATGTTTTATTCTATGCTGAACGTAAACCGGAACATCAGGATTTTCTCTAAGTGCTTCTAATTTTTGTTTTGCAATTGGTAAGTCATCAGGATGAATCAATTCAAACATTTGTTGATGTACCGATTCCTCGTAAGAGTACCCTGTTATACGCTCAACTGATGGGGATATATAAAGAACCTCGCCGTTGCCGTCAACCATCCGTACCATATCATCACTGTTTTCAATAAATGCCCTGAAACGTTTTTCACTTGCCTCCAGAGCAGCTTCCACCCTATATTTTTCTGTAATATCACGGAATGTAAGTACCACACCTATGATAGAATCTTTTGCCCTGTTGTAGATAGGGGCAGCAGCATCATCTATATTATACTCTTTCCCGCTTTTAGAAATTAATACGGTATGGTTGGCAAGCCCAACGATTCTTCCTTCCCGCAGTACAATATCTACGGGATTAACAACCGTTTTACGAGTGGCATCGTTAACGATGGTAAATATTTCCGGTAATGCTTTTCCGGTTGCTTCTGCTTGGGTCCAACCGGTAAGGCTTTCTGCAATCGAATTCATGAACTTTACATTACCTTGCTCGTCGGTAGCAATTACTGCATCTCCTATACTTTGTAGTGTTGTGGCAAGCCATTGTCGGCTTTCCCTTAGTTCCTGATCTGTTTTATAGCGGAAAAATGCCATCTCGAGTGTTGTCTGGATTTCACGTTCATCAAACGGCTTCAGAATAAATCCATAGGGTTCAGTAATTTTTGCCCGGTTTAATGTGGCTGCATCTGCATTTGCAGTAATGAAAACAACGGGTGTACTCATTTCATCACGAATAGTTCGGGCAGCTTCCACTCCGTCCATTTCGCCCCGTAAACCAATGTCCATCACAACTGCATCAGGCTTAAGCGTGCGAACCAAAGAAACAGCTTCCTCACCATATCCGGTAATCCCTACAATCTTATACCCCAAATAGGTAAGAATAGACTTCAGATCAAGAGCAACAATATTTTCATCTTCTACAATAAGAATATTAAGAGGTGAGCTGATATGTAGATTGGTCAAAGAATTACCCATAATACTTACCTTTCAGGAAAAGTAATCGTAAAAATTGTACCGCTTGAAGTACTTGCACATTCGGACTTTCCCCCGAGCTGTGCAGCAAGCGATTGAACAAGTTGTAAGCCAAGTGTTTCTGTGTTTGAAATATCTATATCGGCAGGTATCCCGTTTCCATTATCTTTAACAGTTATTTGATAAAGATTATCTGAATTTATATCAATTGAAACACATATTTCGCCGGCATCCTTATCAATAAAAGCATACTTTAGTGCATTGGTCATAAGCTCGTTAAGAATAAGACCAATCGGAATTGCGGTGTCGATATTCATTAATATCATGTCGTTCTCTGGTTCAATACGGACAGATATATTTTGTTTATTGTTCTGGATTGAACGAAGAAGTCGTGAGGTAAGCTGGCGCAAGTAAACATTGATATTTACTTGAGAGAGATTGTCGGATTGATACAGTTGTTCGTGAATCAAAGCCATGGACTTTACACGGTTTTGGCTTTCACGTAGCGGTGCCGCTATTGCTTTGTCTTGAATGTTTTGAGCCTGAAGATGTAAAAGGCTCGACACAATTTGCATATTATTTTTCACACGGTGATGAAGTTCTTTAAGAAGAGCCTCTTTTTCCATAAGTGAAGTTCTGATCTTCTCCTCTACAATTTTCCGTTCACTTATATCACGAATTATACTAAGGAGGAACGGACCGTTTTCACCTTCGGCATCAACGTATGAATTTGAGAGTTCAAGCCACAGTTCCTTTCCGTTCCATAGTCGAAGTTTTTTTTCATAGTGAGTTACTATGGAATGTGTACCTATGCGCTGCCGAAATGTAGATAGCAACCCCGGCTGTTGGTCTTCGGCGTAAACATTTGAATACATTTGCCCGATAACTTCATCAGGAGGCTTGCCCACCATTTTACAATAAGAAGGATTTGCGAGCAGTATTATCCCGTTTTTATCCACGAGGCGTTTTCCGTCCCTTGAATTTTCCCAGACTTGCCTGAAAAGTGTTTCGGATTTCTTCAGAACTTCTTCCTTATCTTTCTGCTCTGTTATATCCTGAAAGACAATTTGCATCCCTTTTTCACCATTGTATGTTATGACGGATGCATTCATCTTAACAAAAAACTCTGATTTGTCCAACCTTACGTATTTTGCTTGTGCCGGTTCCGGGTGGGTATTGGTACGCAGTGCATCGCTTGTCCGTTTACCAAAAATTTCATGAAATTCAGGGTGTATCAAATCAAGTGCTTTTTTCCCGATTAACTCATGTGGTGATATTGCATTCAAAGTTTTTACAGCGGCAGGATTAACATATACAATCTCTCCGTTTACGTGAATAATAATACAGTCGGAGGAAAGCTCTGCCAATCTGTGATATCGTTCATCATTTTCATTGGGATGTGTTTTTGGTTCGGGATTTCTATCTATGCTGCGGTTCCTGTCGTGCCTGTGACGATAGAGGGCTATTTCGAGTACAGGACGAATTTCTCTCTCGTCAAACGGCTTAAAGATATATCCATAGGCGTTTCCCTCCATGGCTTTTTCTATTGAAGCCTGATCGGAAT
>CALMMI010000696.1 GCA_937868245.1 uncultured Ignavibacteria bacterium
AATCATCTTTCTGAACATTGCAGTGTATCCATCGGAAGGCATACCCTGAAAATCATCCTGGAAATACCTGTTATCGTGACTGATATACACAGGAACGCGAGCGGTAACTGCTGCATCAAGCTCATCAGGTTCAAGATTCCACTGTTTCTTGGTATAATTCAAAAAAACTTTTTGATAGATAAATTCAGCAAGTTCTGCAAGTTCACCATCGGTGGATTGGCGTAATTGAAGGATTGGAATTTTAGTACCGTACGCAAAGTTATCAAGAAGTAATTTTTCTAAATGCTGTGCTTTTTCAGTAGGGAATATCTGGGCGAGCGAATTAAGATTGAAGGGAACAGGGATGTTAATCCCGTCCACATTTGCCAGAACTTTATGTTCGTATGGTATCCAATCTGTGAAGTTCGAGAGATAGTCAACTACTTTTTGGGAATTGGTGTGGAAGATATGAGGGCCGTATTTATGAACTAAAATACCATGTTCATTATAGAAATCATAAGCATTCCCCCCGATATGCGACCGTTTATCGACAATGAGACTTTTCTTGCCTAAAACCGTAGCAATACGTTCAGCAATAACACATCCCGAAAAACCTGCACCTACGATTAGGTAATCTACCATAAAACTATATTAACTTTTAAGCGATTGGAGTCTGAATCTAAGAAGTACAAAGAGAGATGAGAGTAAGAATGCGCCGATTGCAGCACCGCCAACAATCAAACTGCGTTTAGGTTTTGATTTTTTGTTTGGTGCAATTGCTTTATCTAAAACATACATAATCGGAGTTTGTTTAAATTCATCCAATCTGGCTTGTTCAAGCATTGGCATGAGAAATCCTTTTACTTTAGACATTGCCTCGAATTCCGTATAAAGACGTAAATACGGGATACCCACATCCATCGCATCACGCATCGAGAAATTACCGCCAAGACCGGGTTCGTTTTCGGCTTTATAAACTTGAGAACGAATATCTTCTAAGGTCTTCTGTTGTAATTTTGTAGCAGGGTCATCCTCACCGTAAGAATTTTTATAGGTCTGGACTATAATTTCCTGTTTAATAACCGAAGCCTTTAGTTCTGCTAAAGCTGTTGTAAGTGCTTTGGCTTGGTCAACAGGGGAGAACACTAAATTCTTTTTGGAAAACCGCTGCAAAGAATCACTGATTCGATTGAGAACTTCTTCTGTGTTTTTAAGCCGTTGTTCCATATACATACGGTTTGCGGACGCTTCCTGTTGCTGAATATTATGAGAAATTGAATTTGCAATTGTAAGTGCTACATTAGCCATTTCAGCTGCTTTGTTCGGGTTAGTTGAGCTGAAAGTCATTGTATAATTACCATCGGGCATATAATTGACTTCCATGTTCGATTTTAACATCGCACGGACTTCATCACGCATTGAATCGGGTATATTATAATCTTTAGCGAGGTCGAAACGGGTGATGAGTGAATCTAAAAAAGACCTTGATTGCAAGATTACAATATATGAATAACTTTCGCCGCTTTTCCCGCCGACTTTACTTAACCCTATATCTTTAAGAGCAGAAGATACATTTCCGAGCATTCCACTGACACCTGATTGATTATTACTTGGCGGTACAAAATTGATGGTAGCATCGTACCAGTTCGGGAAAGAGAGGGTAATTGCAAAGGTAATGCCTGTTATTACAAATGTTGTAATAGACAAGAATATTTTGTGCTGTAATAATAATGCTAAAAATTCAAGTGCAGACAAGGGGCGTTGATGAGAAGTATCCGGATGTGAATCAGGGCTTGGCTGCATTAATGGTTGCTGCATATTGAGAAATTAGGGAGCGGTTGAATAAATGTAAAATGCAATTTACGAAAAACGTGAAACCTAATAGGCTAAGAATTTGTATCTCTTTGGTATAAGTACAAAATCCTGTCAATTGGGGAGAGTAATCTTTACGTAGAAACCTATTGTTACAACCAACATCCTATAAAAATTTAGTGTCGGAAAACGTATGAATTTACTAATCAAATACAGCACTTTATCATTACCGTGTGAGAGACTCGCTGTAAATGGTATTAATATTTTCATGTCATTCTGAACGCAGTGAAGAATCGCCGTTAGCGTATCCGTCCTGCAAATTTCACGTACAAACGGAGATTCTTCGGTATAAGAATCCCTCAGAATTATTTGTAAATAAAATAACAGTCCTGTCATGCTGAACTTGATTCAGCATCTCCGCTATAATGGTGAAATAGCATGTCCGCATATGCA
>CALMMI010000697.1 GCA_937868245.1 uncultured Ignavibacteria bacterium
GAAGCTGTGTTGATATCTGAGTTCCGTAACGGCTTTTTTACAATGCCGACAATTGCCAGAATATTCCCGATTAATGACCTGCCAAACAGTGGCTACCCGACATTCTATATAAACCCGATGACCAAAACCACGGAAGCATATTTTGCAGTTCGGACAGGCACGGGAGTTAAGACGGACGTGAATATATTTACATCTACCCGCAAAGTTGGGACTGACTGGACGAAACCCCAAGCACTTGACGCTAATATCAATTCCCCCACATGGGACGACCAACCGACAATTTCACCTGATGGCACATATTTGATTTTTGCATCAGACCGAGCAGGCGGATTAGGTGGAATCGATCTCTATATCTGCAAGCGCATGAGCGACAGAAGCTGGTCGAAACCTGAAAATTTGGGAAGCAATTTCAATTCGGTCTATGATGAATTCTCTCCCTATATTTCTCCTGATGGAACTCTCTATTATTCAACAAAATCATTTAGTTCAGGAAAAGATTACGATATTGTTTCAGCAAGTAAAGCCGAGACAGGGTGGGGTTTGCCTAAACAAATGCCTGCCCCGATAAATTCAGAAGCTGATGATATCAGTCCGTCATGGTGGGGTGATTCATTAATGCTTGCATCGAATCGTAAGGGAGGTTGCGGTGGGTTCGATTTGTATGCGTTTCAATTATGCGGTCCGGTGATTATTAAGGGGGGTATTCAAACTGCCCAAAATAAACATCTTCCTTTAGCAGGTAAAATTGAAGCAATTGATGATTACGGAGCAATCGTATCCAGCTCAAAAGTAGGTGATGACGGTGAGTTTCAATTGTCTGTTCCTGCTAGAAAGAGTTTACTTGTCCGGTACACCGCTCCATGTGTGCCGGGTAAGTACGAACAGCGGATTACTACACTTTGCTCCGAGACAAGTGCAGTAATGATGAATTTGAATTTCGATGTGAAGGAATCTGCATTTACCTTTATGCTCGATACAAATAAATATACAATTCCATTTTTTGTAAGCGGGTTTTATATTCCGAACACTCCTGAGAATTTAAGTGATTTGCGATTAAAATTCTCCTACAACCTAATCGGGAATAATGATTCGTCGCGGTATATATCTAAACCCGGACCTGAATATGATGATTATGCTTTGCTGGTAGATAGCGCATTGGAAGAAGCATATCAGTTTATTGTTCAGCGATTTGATATGTTGGAGTATAATCCTTGCAGGGAAGGTGGTAAAACGATTGAAATCTTAGTAGAAGGGTATGCTGACCCTCGGGGGATATACGGACAAGCAAGGTATGTAGGGGATGAAATTAACGACGAAGTATTAAACGTCCACATCCCGCACGGCGAAAAAATGACAAATGAATTGCTTTCAGAGCTACGGGCATATTACACTGTTCGACATTTGAAAAACAGACTTGAAAAGAATGCTCAATTTAAGAAATATGCTTCTTCAATAAACTGGCAAGCAATCGGCAAGGGGATAGACGATCAGGAGCGTGAAGATGAGCGTAAACGTAGGGTGGGGATATTTATTAAATTGAGTGATGCTGATGTTAGGACGGGGAGATAAGGTGTAAATCCAGGAGTCATATTGGGATTGCCTGTCTGACTTTTTAGCGTGATTTTGCTTAATTATTTCCTGTCATGTTGGCTGTTTACCTCTGTGCATCAGGTTCTAATAAAATTGTAGAGATGCACTGCAGTGCATCTCAGAAACGTGCTGTTTCGCGCAGTACAGGAGACACACTGCTGTGTGTCTCTACAGTATAACTATTGTACATGGCGGTAAACAACCTACATTCAGCATATGCCCAAAATAGAAAAGTCGGTTGTAAGAACCGACTTGACCTTAATTTAATACCTAATCAATTGTTTTTACCAACCAAATCCACAGCAAGTTTTACCTTAGAATGTTCTCGTAAGCTATACCAACAATGAAAAGCTACTCCAAATTACTCACTTTAATATTATTTATATCTATTTGTATATTTGAAGTAAAATTCCATACCCCTCTACTTAGGGGCATTGATTCAATGTTCATGATTAAAATAAATAGGTACTTCAGCAAAACTATTTTAGGAGAAATTGCATTTAGAGATCGAGGCTTCGATATATTCTATGAGGCACATCTTGAGGAAATAAATCCGAATGAAACAATAATTCTAAGAGATGAAGTTGACATTAAAACCTTTCGTGAGGTGAAAATTGTTAATTTTGATAAT
>CALMMI010000698.1 GCA_937868245.1 uncultured Ignavibacteria bacterium
TAATGATGTTTTAAAAATATGGTGTAAATATACAAGCTGAATAATATAAAAAAAGCGAAGCTCCAATTTACAAGTAAATTGGAGCTTCGCTTTTTGAGTAATTTTAGTTTCTATAGATTTAATAAAAACCTTCCCAAACTTTCCCGTTCGGATAAACCAAGTTTTTTTCGCAAATGAAAACGATGATTCTCGACTGTTCTGGCGGAAACGGATAGTATCTGTGATATTTCCTCAGATTTCAGTCCGGCTTTTATAAGGATACAAATCTTAACCTCCATTGAGGTTAAATCAGGGCATGTTTTGAGAAGTAACGGTTGAAAATCCGGGTGAACTTTAGTGAATGTTTCTAAATATGATTCCCATGTATGCTGCATGATAGGGGAGTCTTTTAGTTTCATTTTTACTTTGCGGAGGATGTTCTCTGCTTTATCCAATTGCTTGGTAATATTCAATATTTCAGATTTGAATTTGCTGGTTTCTTCCATTTGAAGTAGCATTAATTGTGATTTTACCGAAAGTTCTTGATTAAGCATCTCTGTCTCCTTCTCGCGGATTATAAGTTCCATTTCCAATTGTGTGATTTTCGATTGAGCCAGCTCCTCATTTGTCTTATGCAATTCCACTTCGTGTAGAACCTGCATATTTTTCATGTACTTGGTTGATTCCAGTGTATGTATTTTCTCTTTCAATTCTTGATACTGCTCAAAGCAAGTGAAAGCTTCTGCAACGTTCCCGATTTGTTTGTAGAGTTTTACTAGTTTTTGTAGAACTTCTATTTCTTTAACATAGTACTCACAATCATGAGCAAGGGTTATGCTCTGATTATAACTTTTGATAGCTTCTGAATATTTATAGTCAGCTGAATAAGCATCACCTAGCTTAAGTAGGAAATCTGCTTTATTTATAACTGCATTAATTGAAGTTGATAAATTTATGCCTAAATCTGCTAAGGTGTAAACTTCTTGATAGTTCTTTTCAATAAGATTTATATTTATCTTCTGCTCTATAACCAAAAGTTGACCCTGAGGATATTCAATTTCTCCGAACAACTCTTCAGATTTCTTAAGATAATCACGTGCTTCGTCTAATCGGCTATTGTAAATACTTATTATACCGAGATTATAGTAAAGCGTAGCTGAAAGATAATTGTTATTAGCTGAATCTAAAAGTTGAAAGGCTTGATTAAAGTACCATTCTGCACTTACATAATCATCTGTACTCAAGAAAATGTATCCAATTTGATTTAGTGCGGCTGCTTCCCCATATTTATCATTCAAAGTTCTTTTAATGGGTAATGACTTCTCAAGATATAGACCTGCTTCTTTATAATTTCCAATTCGTTCGTAAGCAGTTCCAAGATTAATGTATGCGTCTGCAAGAGAGCTATCATTTGCATTACTTATGAAGTAATATTTATTATAAAAATAATCGACAGAGCCTATTATATCCTTCCCTGCTTCGAGATCTTCTTTGTATTTAAGCTTCAGATTTACTGCACGTAAAAGGTACTGAATTGCTTCTGCAAATTCAGCCTTATCATTATAAATAACTGCAATGTTAATTAGCTCAGAAGCAGCTCTATCAAGTAATTTATTGTTTAACCACAGTTCGTATGATAATAATCCATTCTCTAGTGCTTTATCTAGCTCAGACAACATTAGATAAGAAACTGCTAATATTGAAAAACCCTCAGCTTTACCATAGTCATCATTTAATTGGTTAAACATCTCCAACGATTCATTCGCATATTTGATCGAAAGACTATATTGCTCAAATCTAAAATAATATAATGATAATGTATAAATGAGTACACTAAGAAACTCTTTGTTACCAATTTCATCTGTTGTAGAAATTGACTTTTGAAGTGCATCAATTGCATTTTGGATTTGCTGATTTCTAAAAAACAATCTAGCTTGAAGTGCATAACATCCTGCCAATCCTAGTTTGTAACTAAGTTCGTTACAAATCTCAAATGCTTCATTGCAAATTATTTCTGCTTTTTGGTTGTCTCTTACACTAAAAGCCAAAAAACCGGATACAATTTTTTCGTCAATTTGTTGAAATGTCATACATTCTCATTGATTATAGATAAAAATTAAACCAATGCCAATATAACGGATAGTACCGTTTATTACAAAATAAAAGTATTGGTTTATTGCCTTTATTCATAGAGTAAATCAAAACAATAAACCAATTTCAACAAACAAATAACCAGCTTACTACTTCACAATGTTTACGACGGTTAATGTGTCGTTATCCACTTGATTAGCCGATATTGTTCCTGAATCAGAATCAGGATATGGTTGTCCGGATGAATTTAATGCAGTAACTACATATTGTATAGGAGTTTGAAAACAATTAATTGTAAATTGAACTTCACCATTCATATTGGTTGTCTTAGTAGAATCAAGAGGAGGGTTAGCGCTTTGAAATCTTACCGGGACATTTGGTAAATTTAAGTGGTTGCCGTTCGTTACCACTACTTTAACAAAACCTGCAGCACCTGTTCCAACCTTAATATGCTTTAATGGATCCTCACATGGACGGAAAATCAAGTAAAGAACTGAACCCAAAATCAATACAGACAGTGCAACTAAAGTTGCAAATTGACGATTACTCATATAAACCCTTAAAATAAATAAAAACAAATGAAATCATTTGCTATTATCGGCAAATTCTGAAAAACTAAAAATTCAGAATTCTAAAGTAATCGAATAAAATCTTTACCTGCATACCCACGTACCCGTGCGCAAACCTCGTAACCGTCTCTACTGCCATCGTCGTTAGTATTACCTTCAATCGTATCAAAACCGTCTTTATCGTTGATAAAATGTTCTACAATGCCTGTATGTTCCCAGTCTCCAACCGATCTGCGTACCAAGAAAATACCTCCGGGAGCTATCCCTTGTTTGTTTGCAGCTGCATTTTTCTCACTTACGAAAAGTCCTTTGGCTGTAGCCTGCGAGGCAAGATTATCACATGATAATGTATAATTAAGTGGAGACTGGATACCTAACGCTTCTGCTGCCTGAGCATAAATATAACTTACAAAGCCTGCGCACCAATACCATTCTGCACCTTCATTACCGCGGGTATAGAGGCGCACCCAGGGTCCTGAGTTCGGTTTCCCTACTTCAATCGGATGTTCCTTT
>CALMMI010000699.1 GCA_937868245.1 uncultured Ignavibacteria bacterium
CTTTCGACCCTATTACAAACGGACACCTCGACATAATTGAGCGTGCATCCGTTATGTTCGACCGTGTGATTGTAGTTATTGCCGTTAACAGTAATAAAACACCGCTGTTCAGCAAAGAGGAGCGGGTTGACCTTGTAAGCGATGCCCTTTCGCACTTGCCTAATGCGTCGGTGGTGCTTCACGAGGGACTTATGATAGATTGCGCGCGTGAGCATTCTGCTATTGCCATTATACGTGGGTTAAGAGCAATTTCCGATTTTGAATATGAGTTTCAAATGGCACTTATGAACCGAAAGCTCGAGCCCTCGATTTCGACAATTTTTCTGATGCCTCATGAAAAGTACACGTATTTAAATTCTACAATCATTCGTGAATTAGCCCGTTACCGACAAAATGTAAGTGAATTTGTTTCCCCTAAAGTAGCAGAAATGCTTTCGCTCAAATACGGGGAATGAATTGAAATAGTACATTCATTCTCCTGTTTATCCAAAACCCGATGCCCACCGACACAATTATCGAAATTAAAGACCTTACTAAAAAATTTAAGAATTTTACAGCTGTAGATAATTTGTCGATGAATATCTACCGTGGTGATATATTCGGTTTCCTCGGTCCAAACGGAGCAGGCAAAAGCACAACGATTCGAATGATGCTTTCACTGATTGAACCTACTGCCGGCTCTATTAGTATATTTGGGAAACCGCTTGCCACCCACCGTAAGGAAATACTAAGGAATATTGGAGCAATAGTAGAAAAGCCGGATTTTTACCTGTATCTGACAGCCTATAAAAACCTTGAAATATTAGGACGGATATCTGGAGTAGATATATCAAGCAAACGTATTATGGAAGTACTGGAAACTGTAAACCTTCATGAACGGGCGCACAGCAAGGTAAAAACCTACTCATACGGAATGAAACAACGGCTTGGAATTGCACAGGCACTTATCCACAACCCCGAATTAATCATCCTGGACGAGCCAACTAACGGACTCGACCCGATGGGTGTAAAAGAAGTTCGTGACCTTATTCTGCACCTCAGCAGGGATCAAAAGAAAACAATTTTCCTGTCCTCCCATATTCTACCCGAAGTGGAAGTAGTGGCAAGCCGCATGGCGATTATCAACAAAGGACGGACAGTTGTTGAGGGTGAAGTGCAGACCTTGCTCAATTCGGGGGATTTTATGGTAAGGATTGGTGTTGACAAACTTCAAGATGCAAGGATATTGTTAGAAAAATCGGAATGGAAAGGGAATCTTGAGCATTCGGAAAGTGAGCTTCGCTTGTCGCTTTTACAAGATGAAATTGCAAAGGTAAATGAATTTCTTGTTCGGAATGAAATAGCTGTTCACTCGATTAATTCAACACGATCACTTGAAGATTATTTTTTGAACATCACCCAAGGAGTTCCAGCATGATATTTACACTTATCAGAATAGAACTCTCCAAAATATTCAGCAAGTGGAGATCTTTTATAGGCTTTATTGCCGTTACCATATTAGTGCCGATTATCCAAATTGCAATGTACTCCGAGGGGGATGAGTATTTCAATTTGTTTACTCAAACACTTCAACAGCAATTTGATTTTTCGGGTCACGTGACCAATGGTTTTTTGATTGCCTTTATAACGTTGCAAAGTTTGTATGTGCATATTCCGTTGCTAATCTCTTTGGTAACTGGTGATTTGCTGGCAGGAGAGGCAACCGCCGGAACATACCGGCTTTTACTGGTGCGTCCGATTTCACGGTTGCAGGTAGTAACCTCTAAGTTTATAGCAGGTATAATTTATACGAATCTCTTAGTTCTTTGGATGGCGATACTTAGCTTGGGTTTGAGTTTTTTGCTGTTTGGGAAAGGGGAATTGCTGATTGTGGGCGAAAAAATTACTATTTTAGCTGCC
>CALMMI010000700.1 GCA_937868245.1 uncultured Ignavibacteria bacterium
AACATCGCCCAGCTTTTTTGCTGCACTAAGATAGGTAACATGTCCTGAATGCAGAATATCGAAGCATCCATTTGTAAAAACGACTTTCTTGTTTGCCGAGCGTAATTCCTGGCAAACTTCAGCGAGGATTTGGCGGGAGATGAGCATAAAAATTTACAGATGAATATAGTAAAGTTTGCTATAAATAAATTTAACAAGCTCATTGTATCTATTTAGTTTTGTCACCCTGAGCTCGTCGAAGGGGTCAATTACTTTCCATGTTTTGATGTCAAGATTGTTTTCTAAGATCTCAAATTACAGTAACTGAAAAAAGTCAAATTATGTGCTTAACTCGTGATAGGGGTCTGAGCAGGTTCTGTCTTTACTTCATTCCTCTTAAACAACGCAACATAAAACCCGTCAAACCCATCCGTAGCAGGGCTAAACCTACGTTCAGATTCAAGTCTCCACTCAGGATGGCTTTCTACAAATGTACGTGCTTGGGCTTCACCTTCAGAAGGTAAAATACTGCAAACTGAATAGACAAGTGTACCTGTCGGTTTGGTCATACGTGAGTATGAAACGAGTAAATCCTGTTGTTGTTTATGCAGCGACTCTACATGCTCAGGTTTCAAATTATACTTTGCTTCAGGGTTACGGCGAAGAACCCCTAAACCTGTACATGGGGCATCAATCAACACCATATCGGCGCTTTCTTTAAGACGCTTGATAGTTTTGGTAGAAGTAATCTGACGAGGCTCGATAATTGAAACGCCTGCCCGAGCAGCCCGTTGTCGGAGTGCTTCCAGTTTTTTCTCGGAGGTATCAAGTGCAATAATTTTCCCCTTATTATTCATGATTTGCGCAAGCTGAAGGGTCTTTCCACCCGCACCTGCACATGCATCAATCACTCTCATTTTTGGCTTTACTCCTGTAAGTGGAGCTATCATTTGCGAATTTGCATCCTGCATCTCGAAATGTCCGTCTTGAAACTCATCCGTTTTGAAAATCCCGGCTGACGAACTAAGAACAATTCCGCATTCAAGATCAACAAGTGGTTTTGCATCTATACGCATGGTTTTGAAATTACGAAGTAATTCCTGACGTGTAGTCTTAAGAAGATTAGTTCGGATTACAGCTTGCGCCGGAGTATGTAGAGCTGCAATTTCACGTTCCCATACTTCCTCGCCGAGTTCTTGCACTCCGAGTGCATCAAGCCAATCAGGAATTGAATACTTCACCGCCCGGTTTTTGGAAAGCTCTACAGCCCGAGCTTGCATTGCCTCGAAGTGTTCAGGGATAACATTTGAGTTTGCAGGATAGTTCCTTAGGGCAAGCCACGCCGTATAGACATAGGAATTAAAGCCGGGTGTTTGGGCAACTGCTTGCAATAACCGTACATTCCTCAGCATATCATAGAGGGTTACAACCAAAAACTCCTTTTCAATACCGGATAAATCATTCGTTTTAAGTAATGTTTGAAGTTCTTTATCGGCATGACGATGAGTAATAATAATACTTTCCAATGCCTCAAGCAGCATTTCGGAAATGAGAGTAAGGCGATCGGGATCTAAGGCGTTAGGATGTACCATTATATAATTTTTAGCGTAAGGAAATATGTTCTTTTCTTGCATAGCCTACAGTTTTAACTATGGGGGCTAATTGGATAATTTTAAAAGTTATGACGGCTGTTTCACAACTTTGACAGTTTTGTTTTCAAATTCCACCACATCATCAGGGCGTGTTTTATAGCGTTTGCGTGTTTCTACCACGCCGTTTACAGTTACGTAGCCGTCGGCAATTACAAACTTTGCCTCACCACCCGAGCCGCATAAATCAGCCGCTTTGAGTAATTTGCACAGTTCGATATATTCGTCTGTAATAGGAAATGTTGTCATGATTTTAGTATAAATATAGTTGAAATTACTTCGGCGTTCGGATAATAGTAATGATTGCAACAAAGAAAAAGATAATATTCGGCATCCAGCCCACAATTGCAGCATCAATATCGAGAGGCGCGCCAAGTGCCTGACCGATTTTTGTAAATGCAAGATAACAAAAACTTATCACCATTGCTGCAGCAATATTGACCGCCATCCCCGATTTTTTACGAACCGAAGCGAACGACACCCCGAACAGTACCACAATCACACTTGCAAACGGAAATGCGTATTGTCCGTAATAGTCAATCAACTGTGAACGGACATCTTTGCCGCCATGCGCCAGTAGGTCAATATACGAACGCAGTTCATCAAAATTCATCTCGGACGTAGAACGTTGGAGTTGAACGATTTGGCTATGTGTTAGTTTGATGTTGATTGCACCATTCGGACGGTGTTGAAAGGTAATCCCTTGCGGGGTATATTCCCGTTCGATAACATCATACGCTTTCCACCCAGGATGCACAGAATCCCACTCTATTCTTCCGGCATCAATCCGCTTGGTAAGGTGCGGGACATGTTCGTCTGAATATTCTTCTACAGCAACACCGGTTCCCGATTTCTTTGCTCCGTCGTACAGTTGGATTATTACATTTCGAAGCGGTTCATCACGGAAATAGAGATTGTAAACTGTTGTTGATTCCGACCCCTTTTGCAAGTATTTCCGTTCAATTGCAGCCTTTTTCTGATTTGAGACCGGTACTACCCACCCGTTGAAATATAGCTGACCTGCACTAAGAATAATACTGACTATAAACAAAGGAATCAGCATTCTCTGCAAGCTCATCCCTCCGGATTTCATAGCTGTTATTTCGTTCGCAGTAGAAAGTTGCCCGATTGAGAATAAACTCGAAATCAATGCTGCAACAGGTGTAAGCAGCTTGAGAATTTCAGGGAAAAAGTGCAGATAATACTCGCCGATTACCCAAACGGATGCTTTCTTGTCCAGAAAATTATCCAAACTTTCCAAGAGGTTGACCACAAGGAAAATCAAACACAAGGCAAACAAACTAAACATCAGCGTAAAAATGAACTTACGCAGAATATAGCGGTCAAGGATTGTCATGCGGTAATGGGGTTAGGCAATACTGTCAAACTGGTACGAGGCGATTTTTACATCAAAGATGTCACCGTTTTTATAATAGGAACTATATTCCGGATGGAGCGGTTCGTTTACTTTGATTTTTGCCCAACACCCGCCTTTATATTCAATCACTTCTGCGGAATACAAGTCCTCACCTTCATGTTTTAGAACATAATTTGCTCCGACAATTGGAGGGTTTTCCTTGTCGATTTTATCATGGATTCGTTTCATTATTTCACCTTTTGCAAAAGTTTGCAGATTACAAATATTCCAATCTCTAATTGGTACGGAACAAAGACTGTTCTATTGTTAAAATACAGTTGAATTCTTGATTTTTAAGTAAAAATGAAGAGTTCAATACGTAACTATATTGTTTAAAGAAAAAGATGTAACGTTTTTATGCCGTACTTCTTTTTAAGAATGGTGGTTTCGACTCGATTTTTCAGTACAAAATTATGTAAATTTTGCAATTTCTTTAATTATAATCTATTTTACGAATTCAAGGAGCTATTATGAACAGACGAGATTTTTTACTTCGTTCTTCTAAAAAGCCATTTTCTCCTCCTGCAATCGAATCGGCAGGGTTAGAACCATACACCGGTGAGTGGACTTCAAAACAAGCATATCATTTACTTCGTAGAGCAATGTTCGGTGCTACACCCAAAGATGTTGCAGTTATTTTAAAAGGTAGCATGAGTCAGGCAGTGGATATGCTTCTTGCTCCTGTACCTGCTGCTGCACCGATAGCATACGTAGCAACAGGCGGTGTTGCACAGGGGCAGCCGTGGGCAACAGCCGGTTATGACGCCAATCAGGAAAACTCACGTCTTACGCAGCTCCAGTCGTGGTGGATAAAACTTATGCTCGATCAAGGAATTTCACTTACCGAAAAAATGACACTTTTCTGGCATAATCATTTTTCTTGCGGGGCAAATTCTGTAAAAGATGCACGGTATATGTACAAGCAGAACGATTTGCTACGCCAGAATGTATTTGGGAATTTCAAAACCCTTGCAAAACAAATCTCACTTGACCCAGCAATGCTTCGTTACTTGAGTGGTTCGTACAACACAAAAACAAGCCCAAATGAAAATTATGGACGGGAATTACAAGAACTTTTCAGCATCGGAAAAGGGCCTGAAATTGCTCCCGGTAATTACACTCATTATACCGAAGCTGATGTTAAAGCTGCTGCAAAAGTTCTTACCGGATGGTCCGACGACCAGGCAGGGTTAACATATAAATTTACGGATGCAAATCACGATACTAATGATAAAACCTTTTCATCAGCCTATGGTAACAGGGTTATCAAAGGAGGAAAGGGCAAAACAGAAGCATTGCGTGAGATGGATGATTTACTCACAATGATTTTTGACCAGAATCAAACAGCTGTATATTTGGTGCGTAAAATTTACCGATGGTTTGTGGATTATGTAATCGACAGTGAAGTAGAAAAGAATATCATTCAGCCGCTTGCTGATATTTTCAGAGCGAGTAATTACGAGGTAAAACCGGTATTGAACGCACTTTTCAAAAGTGCACATTTTTATGATAACACAAAAATAGGGTGCATGATTAAAGCGCCTACGGATTTAGTACTCGGAACTATCCGCCTCTTTCCTCATCCATTACTTTTTCCGACTGCACTACCGCAAACAAATTGGGCATACCGTACACTCCGAAGAGTGATGGCTACAATGCAATTGGATATTATGAACCTACCTAATGTGGCAGGTCTCCCAGCCTATTGGCAAGAACCTGTTTTCCACGAAATTTGGATAAATGCCGATACGCTTCAAAAGCGTGTGAAATTTACCAATGATTATAGTTTTGATAAGTTTAGACTTGATGAAATGGACTACGGAACTGCTCCAAGGATTGACCCTCTGGAAGCTGTGAAATATATCACAGATCCTTCGAATCCTGTAACAATTGTAACGGAATTTGCCCAAATTATGTATCCGGTACAAATTACATCTGAGCAAGTAACCGAGCTTAAGAATATTCTTATACCAGGGTTACCTGATGTTGAATGGACAGTTGAATGGAATGATTATCAGAAAAACCCAACCGACGACGCTAAGTCAACAGCCATAGCAGATAAACTTCGTTTGCTTCTTAAATACATGCTTGCAATGGCAGAATACCAACTTTCATAATATCCATTTCCTTAACCCTGAAAATTCTAAACTATCAAGAAAGATTATATGAAACGTAGAAACTTTATTAAAGCAGCTGCACCGGCAGCAGTTCTGCCTTTTATGATGAACGGTTTTACTATGAAAGCAATAGGACGCTCTCCATTTTTGGACGAGATTCTTGCCGGTGACCCGTGCTCCGATCGCGTATTTGTTATTATTCAACTTACAGGCGGTAATGACGGATTGAATACTGTAATTCCTCTCGATCAATATTCAGCTTACAAAAATGCCCGTTCAAATATTGCAGTTGCTGATACAGGAACAGGCGCAGCACTTAAACTAACAGCTGCAACCGGATTGCATCCTCAAATGACCGGATTGCAGTCGCTCTATAATAATGGAAAGTTGCGGGTAATTCAAAGTGTTGGGTATCCTACTCCCGACTTTTCGCATTTCCGTTCCTCGGATATATGGCTAACCGCTTCTGATTACGACCAAGTGCTTTCAACAGGATGGATTGGTAGGTATCTGGATAATGAGTTTCCCGGCTATCCTGCAAGCTATCCTAATGCATCAATGCCCGACCCGCTTGCAATCCAAATCGGTTCGATTGTTTCAACAGGACTCGAAGGACCAACTGCAAATATGGGAATGGCATTTACCGACCCCAACACATTCTACAATATCGTTAACAACAAAACAGATTCCACTACAAGCCAACGGGCAGGGCAGGAACTTGCTTTTATCCGTAAGGTGGGTCAGCAAATCGAAAAGTTTGCAAATCCGGTTAAGAATGCAGCCGCAAAAGCTACAAATAAGTCCACATTGTATCCTACTGCCAAGACAAATTTACTTGCTGACCAACTCAAAATAGTTGCTCAACTTATAGCCGGCGGCTTGAAAACAAGAATATACCTTGTAAATTTAGGCGGGTTCGATACTCATGCCAGACAGGTAAACGGTGATGCAAGTGTAGGAATCCTCTCGCACGGCTCACTTCTCAATCAACTTTCAGTTGGTATTACTGCGTTCCAAGATGATTTGAGATTACTTGGGATTCGAGACAGGGTG
>CALMMI010000701.1 GCA_937868245.1 uncultured Ignavibacteria bacterium
TCACGCTGGTCGATATTAATAATCGGTGCATCATAACGGGCAACTGTAAATGCGTAACAATCACGAATCCACATCATTAAAAGCATTAGCATCATTTCCACCCGAGTTCTGTCTTTCTCACCTGTCATTTTATCCAAATGGGAAAGAACATCGACACGGTAGAATGTTCTTTTCAGAGATGCACGCAGTAAATCAACCACTTCATGGCGCATACTACGCATATTCTCATCTAAAAAATCACAAGCACGTGAATAACTCCCTTGGGCAAAAGAGCTGATAAGCCTTGCTTCGTCCGAAAGAATGCTCATTCGTTCTGTTAATGCAGAGGCAATATCTTCGTCGGTAAGAGCATCGCAGTAAATTTGCTGGCATCTGGAAACTATTGTCTGGGGAAGTGAATCATGTCGGGCAGTTGTCAGTATGAGTGTTATCTCATCATGAGGTTCATCAAGGGTTTTGAGAAAAGCATTTGCAGCTTCGGTGGTCATTTCATCTGCTTCGGAAATAATTACAACCCGCCGCCCCTGTTGATGAGCAGACATTGTAACGCTTTTTTTAATATCTCTTATTGATGAAATCCGAATCTGCGAAGCATTTGGAATGGTAATATTATGATAAGGATTCTCCGACTTAAGTTGCAATTGTTCCTGTATGACCTTTATTTGGTCATCGGTCATTCGGAAAATAGGTGAGTCGTCCCGACTGTCGGCAGATTTCCCGGCAGGAAGAGAAAATACAAATTTAATGTTCGGGTGCTCTAGTTTATTTGCCTGTGTACAGCTTTTGCAATTATCACATGCTTCAATTCCGTTTTCTGTTTCGATCGGAGAAGGACAATTGACTGTTTTGGCAAATTCTAGCGCAAGTGCATCTTTCCCTACGCCTTCCATTCCCCAGAAACAGTATCCGTGAGGAATTTTTTGTTCGGTAATTGCACGTTGCAAAATCTTTTTAACGCGTTGTTGTCCTATTATAGTATTCCAAGCCATTATGAAATTGTGTAATGTAAAGGAAAGTGTTGCTTTAGTTTTTGTTGAACTTAAAAAGCTCTTTGAAGAGATTACACAACCAGGTGAGAATGTCGTGGGAAAGTATTGCCAAAAGCATATTATTGTGTAGTTTTGCTCTCATTCAAACTTAACCAATTTTTCGATACAACGAACAGTTTTTTTAATATTTTAAAAGGGGACAAAATGAAAGAAGTTTATGCCTGTATTTGGAGAGCTACCGAACCTGACGAAACATTTAACCCTGAAGAATTTCAATCACGAATTCCACGCTTGATGGAATGGCTTAAGAAGCTCAAAGCAGGTGGACACCTCGTTGGATGCGGTGGAGGCGGTTTCTCTACTCATGCTGCAGGATTGACACTTATACTTGCAGAATCTCCCGAAGAGGCACTAGAACTTTCCTCCGGAACTCCAATGAATGAAATAGGTTCAACGGATATAATGCTTTGGGATGTGTTCTATGCAGACCTTTCTGTTCTTGAAAACGCAGCACGTTTAGAGCCAGCTGTTTAATTATCGGCAATTTCCAACGCTAGTTGAATGTCGTTGATAATATCTTTGTGATGTTCCAATCCTGCTGAAATTCGTACCAAGCCGTTCGTAATTCCGACGGATGATCGCTCCTCTTCCGTTAACTTTGAATGAGTAGTGGAAGCAGGGTGAGTTACTATTGTGCGCGTATCACCCAAATTTGCAGTAAGTGAACACATAGTAAGAGCATTTAAGAACTTTTTTCCTTTCTCTAAACCGCCGCGAAGTGAAAATGCTATGATTCCGCCTCCCGCCTTCATTTGCTTCTGAGCAATTGCATACTGAGGGTGCGAGGGTAAGCCAGGATATTCTACCCATTCAACAGCAGGATGTTGCTCCAAAAAAGACGCAATTTTTAGAGCATTTTCGCAATGTCTGTCCATACGCACTGCAAGTGTTTCCAAACTTTTCGAGAGTATCCACGCGTTAAAAGGGGAGAGTGCCGGTCCGCTATTTCGTGCAAAAAGATAGATTTTATGTATTAATTCCTGCCTGCCAACTATAATACCACCAAGTGTTCTGCCCTGTCCGTCGATATATTTGGTAGCAGAATGAATCACCAAATCTGCTCCGTATTTGATTGGTCGTTGTAAATAAGGTGTGGCAAAACAATTATCTACAATTAGGATTAATTCGTGTTGTTTTGCAAAATTACCGAGCCATTCAAGATCAATAATATCAAGACCAGGATTAGATGGTGTTTCCACAAAAATCAATTTTGTATTAGGTTGAATCAGTTGTTCCCATTGTGCGGGCTTATCAATTGGTGCATAGGTATGAGTAATTCCCCATTTGGGTAAATACTTGGTAAGCAGTGTATGAGTTGAGCCAAACACTGCATTTGCACAAAGTATATGGTCGCCGCTTTGGAGCAAAGCCATAAATCCTGCAAATACTGCTGCCATTCCCGAAGCAGTGGCAAATCCGGCTTCTGCTCCTTCCATCAAGCAAATTTTTTCGATTAATTCATCGGTATTAGGATTTGTGAACCTGCTGTAAATATTGCTGTCGTTTTCTTCGGCAAAAGCTCCGCGCATTTGCTCGGCATCATCAAACACAAAACTCGACGTGAGGAAGAGCGGGGTTGAATGTTCGTTATGTTGTGTACGCTCACTTTGAGCTCGTACTGCAATAGTTTCAAATTGATAGTCAGACATAGATTTTCCTGGTATTTACGTGATTTAATGATTGTTCTCTGGAACAACAGCAATGAAAACATCGGGAGATTGAAGCAGCTCAGAATCCATAAGAGTCTGCAGGCAGATTGTACCGATTGTGTAGCCGTGTGTTTTGCCGGTATATTGTTCTTCTATAGTCTGGAATTGAAGCGAAGTACTGCTGTTCGGTTGTTGAAACCTACAGTAAATCCGAATAACTGAATCATTATTAAAGTTTGGTTTCGTATTCTGAGAGATTTTTTTGTACTCGTAACGGTAATTGTAGGTAATTGCAGAAATATCCGATAATACTGCCGAACCTGTAGGGAAGCTCCCTGCACCTTTTCCCCAGAAAAACTGCTTGTCTGAGAAAACCCCTTCTACCTCAACTCCATTATACTCGTTTGAAACCTGATAAAGTTTGTGGTCTGCTTTCACAAATTGCGGGAGTACGGACATTGAAAGGTTATTTCCTGTTCTGCGGCTTTGTGCAACTAACTTGAGGTGGTATCCCTTTTCGCGTGCATATTGGAAATCGTGCTGGGAAACTGTTTCAATACCATACGTAAATACATTTTCGGGTTTGATAAACGTACCGAAGGCATGGGCTGTAAGAATACACAGTTTATATTTTGCATCAAATCCTGCAACATCTGAACGGGGGTTACTTTCAGCAAAACCAAGTTGTTGTGCGCCTGTTAGTGCTTCGGAATAGGACGCGCCACCCTGGAACATTTTGGTAAGGATATAGTTTGTAGTTCCGTTTAGAATTCCTTCTACGCCGTTCAGAAGATCATTGTCGTAGTATTCTTCAAGGTTACGGATAATCGGAATACTGCCCCCGCATGATGCTTCGTACAAAAACGGTACGCCGCACTTTCGCTGGAGTTCAAGCAATTCATCGAAATGTTCTGCAATCATTTTTTTATTAGCTGATACGACCGGTTTACCCCATAACATTGCTTCTTTTACGATCTCAAATGCTTCATCGGCATTATCAATGAGTTCCACCACAAGGTTAATATCCTGGTTATCCAAGATTTCTTCACGGTCGTACGTGAAAAAATCAGCAGGAAGCGAGCGTTCCTTATCTCGATGTTTTACGCAAATTTTTGATATTGTAGCTTCTTTCAAGCCGCGTGTTTGGTGAAGAACCGTATAGAGACCTTGCCCTACGCAGCCAAAACCGAAGAGTCCGATATTGAGATGTGTTCTCATAATGTAAGTACCTGTTTTTCTGTTAAAAATTCTTCTAAAATTATTTGTAATTGTTTGAATTCTATGAGGAATCCGTCATGACCGAAAGGAGATGATATTTCCCTGTATTCTGCATTCGGAATGTGTTCGGCAATAAAACGCTGCTCTTCGGGCGGGAAGAGAATATCCGAGGAGATACCTATCACCAAACATCGAGCAGTGATTGAACGAAGCACATCCTCAATCGAAGTTCTACCACGAGCTAAGTTATGGCTGTCCATTGCTTTTGTGAGCGTCCAGTATGCTTGAGGAGAGAATCTGCGTACTAATTTTTCACCTTGATATCGTAAATAAGATTCAGCTTTGAAATGCTGCAGAGATGCTCCTGAGTCGGGTTGTGTTGATGAGAAAGTAGTGTAATTTCGATAGGAAAGCATTGCAAT
>CALMMI010000702.1 GCA_937868245.1 uncultured Ignavibacteria bacterium
TTGATGATGACAGACGTGGTGGCGGAGATCGTCCACCGTTCAAAAAATTTGATGACAGAAAGCCAAGTGGAGACCGTCCTCCATTCAAAAAATTTGATGATAGAAAGCCAAGCGGAGACCGTCCTCCATTTAGAAAGTTCGATGACAGAAGCCCATCTGGCGAAGACAGAAGAGAAGGCGGAGAGAATCGCAGCGAAGGTTATGGTGGCGGCGGTGGAGGCTTCAAAGGAAAAAGACCATTCAGTAAGCCGGGTGGTGGAAGTAAATTTGGAGGAAGCCGTGCTGGTGGAGGCGGTCGTGGCGGTAGTAGTAGTAGAAGCGGCGGAGGCGGTAGGAGCAAAGGTCGCCGTTAATACTTCAGACAGAACTATACGTTTTGCTTAAAATTAGTATAGCGTTCGATTTCGTGAGCGAGCATACGTAAAACGGCAGCAATAACAGCTCCATCATCGATATAGCCTACAAAAGGAATAAAATCGGGTATTGCATCAGTCGGTAGTAAAAAATATGCAAGCCCACCGAGTACAATAGCTTTTGATTTCCATTGCAAAGAGAATTTGCGATTACGTACCATTTCGGAAAGCAATTGTATTTCGCGCAGGAGTCGGCGTATAGATATTTTCGACGTGGTGGCTTTATCGGCAAGAGCACGGGTTTTAGCAGGGATTTCCCCTAAAATCCGTTCTTCATCCTCGGGTTTAAGAGCACAAAGCTGTTGTTCGAACAAAATTTGGGCGGTATCATTTTCAGAATTTAGCTGTTCTGTGTTATGAGACCGCCCTTTATTGTTAGTTTTCTTGTTGTTCGTCATTATTGCGCTTCATTAAAGCATAAGGTATAACTATACAATAGCCGATAACCAAAACAATTGGAGCAACAGAAACAGCCAACGGGTTATTCCATGTTGTTTGGTATTTTGCCGGATCATCGGTAATAGCCGTAGCCATCAACAAGAATCCAACAACCAGAACTCCAAGTCCGGCAGCAAAAAGAAGGTAATTGCGTTTGGTGAGCGGAAAATTCCAGAGAACAGCCTTAACTGCAGAGGCTTTTGTCGATTTTGTTTGAAGTGTTTTTGCCATGTTTATTATTAGTTCGAATGTTAAACAGTTTATGTTTATTAGTTTTTCATTCGCAAACTTAGCTGTTTCGGCGAACGTGTGGAAATAGAATTTTTAGTCTTGGTAATTTTGTCTTATATTTAACAGTAAACTTACAATTTTAACAGTCTTTCAACATTCATTCTTTTCTTATGGCTTCTGATGCTCTTTTCAAGTCCGATTTCCCTACTCTAACACTTTTTCGTAGGGGTAAAGTTCGTGATGTTTATAATCTTGGTGATTCTCTTTTGATGGTTGCTTCCGACAGAATGTCGGCATTTGATGTGGTAATGGATAATCCGATTGCCGGCAAAGGTGAGATTCTCACTAAGCTTTCACTCTTTTGGTTTGATATTACTAAATCAATTGTTTCTAATCACTTAATTACCTCCAACGTAAATGAGTATCCTGAAGTATGTTTGCCCTATTCCAAACAACTTGAAGGCAGGTCGATGCTTGTTCGTAAAACTGTACCATTAGCTATTGAATGTGTAGTACGAGGCTATTTAGCAGGTTCAGGATGGAAAGAATACTCAGCTTCAAAAACAGTGTGTGGAATTCCTTTACAGGACGGTTTGGTAGAATCTTCCAAACTCCCACATCCGATTTTTACTCCTGCAACCAAAGCCGAAACCGGACATGACGAAAATATACCATTTGAAGAAGCAGAGAAAATCTGTGGAGCGGAACTTGCAGGCAAAGCCCGTGAACTTTCATTGCAACTCTATAATTTTGCATCTGATTATGCACGTGAGCGGAATATCATTCTCGCTGACACCAAGTTTGAGTTCGGAACTTTGCCAAATGGTGAGTTAATTTTGATTGACGAAGCACTTACTCCCGATTCATCCCGTTATTGGCTTGCCGAAGAGTACGAGCCAGGAAAGACACAAACCAATTTCGACAAACAAGTACTCCGTGATTACCTGGAAACATTAAGTTGGAATAAACAACCGCCCCCGCCGCCTCTTCCCGATGACATCATTGCAAAAGTAAAGCAGAAGTATCAGGAAGCTTTTGATAGACTGACAGCATAAATTAATGCTTCATAGCAACAGTAAGGCAGTTCATTCAGAAATAATCAGAATGAGCTGCTTTTTTAGTTAGTAACTACTTTGTGCATCTGCTTTTTTCGCTATGGTCAAAACATGTACAAAAACCTTATACCGCTCAGAATACTTTTAGTAAAATCTCAACAAAAAAGCCCTTTGCAAGTTATTAACTTACAAAGGGCTTAAATCCAGTACGCCCGGCAGGAGTCGAACCTGCGACCCACAGCTTAGAAGGCTGCGAATGCCTTCTGTTTGTTTCCTTTGCATTATTTTGTTATTTTTGTATAACCATATAATAAAATTACACATAGACTACAAAACTAAAATTGAAACGTTGCGATGTTTGTTTATTTTGTGTGCAAATTGTGTGAAAATGTAGATTCTAAAAAATGGTTTGTGTGCAAATTGTGTGAAAATTTCCATTACAATAACAACTTATAGACATGGAACAACAAAAGAAGATCTCAACATTACATATAGCTGTAATGCACGATACACGCCGCCAATTGAAAAGTGGCAATTATCCTTTCAAGTTACGAATAACTCTTAATAGGAAACGTTACTATTTCAAAACCGCGCTTGAAGCCACTGAAGAGCTATATATACGTGCATATGGAAAAAAGAAAAGAGCAGATGCAAAAGAACTGTTCGAGCAAATCGAATCCATAAGGAATACTGCAATAAACATATGTAATACTTTACCAATATTTACTCAAGAAGCTTTTGAACGTGCCTTTTTCAAAGAAGCAACTGTAAGTGATGAAAATGATGTATTTTCAGTATTTAGATGTGTTATTGCAGAATTTGAGGCAGATGGTCACATCGGAAATGCTAATGTTTACAAAACTACAATGAGGAGCATTGCAGCTTTTGTAAATGGGAAATTAAAAGAACATTCAGAGAGTAATCGAAGTGGTAAAAAACAACCTGAGATCAAACCACCCAAATTGCCCTTTGAGGAAATCACTGTAAAATGGTTAAAGCAATATGAAAAAGCATTATCAGCAGTTCAAGTTGCACCAAGTACCCAGGGCATATACTTTCGAGTTTTACGACGAATTGTCAATATCGAAAGAAAGAAGAATCAGTCATTACCTTACCCTTTTGGAAAAGATGATTTCACGCCACCTACTGCAACAAAGAACAAACGCGCCCTATCTGTTACCGATGTCAGAGCTATCCGTAATTACGAAGCACAATCCGAACCGGAGCAAAGAGCTAAAGACCTATGGGTTTTTTCCTATTTGTGCAATGGAATGAATGTTGCCGATATTATCAAACTTCATTACAAGGAAATCAAATTCCATTCTAATGGATGCACGATAGAATTTTCACGCCAGAAAACGCAACAGAAAAAGGATAAAACCAAAATTCTAATAGAGCTTGATATAGAACCAACCGGACTAATAAAGTCAATAATTGAACGTCATGGGAACAAAACAAGAGAAGGTTATGTTTTCCCTTATCTCAATGACAAAGATACACCTCGAACTCAATATGCAGCAAAACTATCTCTCCTTCGGTTATTAAATAAAGCGTTGCGTAAAATTGGTGAAAATCTAAACTTGGAGATAGATTTGTCGACCTACGTCGCGCGACATTCCTTCGCAACAGTAATGCAACGTAACGGTGTTTCAGTTGCTGAAATCAGCGAAGCCCTCGGACACGCCGAGTTAAAAACAACCGAAAACTATTTAGGAGGATTTAGCAATGAGAGCAAACGCTTAAATAGCAATAAGTTATTATAGAAGAAGAAAAGTCTCTTCAAAGAAAGACACATAACGCCTGACAAATTCGTTTAGGATTTCATCAACACTGTACTAAAATTTGCAGCATTTGTATAGCACCTATAACATAAATAAATCTTCTTCCAAATTACCAAGACCAAAGTATATTCTGTCCCCGAATCTTAAGATTGTTACTCAATAAGCAATCCAAATCATTTTGATAGTTTTTCATCGAAAATCAAACACAAAGCATTTCTAACTTATTAAATCTTTGAAAGGCAGTTATGTTTAAAAAACCTAAATTTGAAACTATTGATGAAGAGTTATATTACAACAGCCAATTATCCTTAATGGCGTCGCAATACCCTGTACTAGTTAATAAAATGGATCCCGAGTTTTTTGCTAAATTAATCAAGAAAAGCAAGGAGGATGACCCTTTATCAACAATATTTGGGTTATTCAATATGATGAAGGATTTTTCTGAATGGTGTAAAAAACTAGAGGAAGAATATGAACCTCAACGAAGTAAATTAATAGAAGAACATATAAGCTCATTGAAATATTTTCTTTATGAATATACAACTTCTGAAGAAATCACAGTAGAAGCTTTGAAAAGCATGAGGGTAGATTTAATAAAACTCCTAGAGGTACTTGAACAATTACAAATAAAAAACTTAAATAAAGCATTAAAGAAACCTAAATATCCCCGAATAATAAAATCCCATTTAGCCACCATTTTAGCCAATGAAAAGATAACGCAAGGAAGTCCTGTTTTTGGATTCTCCAAAAGTAAATTAGCAATCGTAGCATTCAAGCTTTTCAGAGATCAGAAAGGTAAAAAATTCAAGAATGAGTTAAGTTTTGGTACTTTAGTAAGTAGCAATCGCAAGAGTAACTGCACAAGTAATGAAAAATCAGCTGTTGTCAACCAATTACGTATAAGTATTAACTATATAAATAATTTGCCATAATTTTAGCTAGTAACATATTGGCAACATATTGACAACAATACTATAACATATCTATAACAATCAATTCTAACTACAAATAATTTTATGATGTTAAAAAAATATAGCAAGTAACAAAAAAGGAAGCAAAAGCTTTAACTTAAATACCCGTAATTGCATTTCAAAGACAAGCATTTGTGTTGATTTTTTCAAACCATACGGAGTTTTTATGTTCAAGTTTGAAGATCTGCCAGATATTATGGCAGAAAACAATAGGTTACTTTGCGAAGTTAAAGAGCTACTTGAAGTAGTGTCGAAACCTCAAAAATCACCTAATGAATTAATGAATATTACAGAAGCAAGTGAATACCTAAACCTTGCAATTGCAACAATATACAGCATGACAAGCAGGAAAGAATTACCATACTGCAAACGTGGCAAGAAGTTGTATTTCAGTCGGGAGGAGTTATCTGAATATGTACGTTCAGGGAAACGCTTGACTAATGATGAAATAAAGACAGCTGCTGTTCATAATGCTGCACTAGCCATGATGAAAGGTAAAGACATATGATTGTTATCCTAAAACATCCCAAAGCTATTACTAGTAACTTTGGGCTTCCTTTCTACCACACTGAACTAAACCTACATTTCAAGTTACAGATTGTCTCTATGACTATCAAATAGAACTGACCGGATCAAACATTCTGCGAAATGACCTATAATTTCTTACTGTGGGTGTTCAACTCTGATATACTTATGATTGGAGAAATTGAGTGAGAAGCAACAATGAACACAAATGACGACAATAGCAGTATTTATTACTTCTATTAAATGTAATTTTTAATATTTTTTCTGTGTTTATATTATGGAATCAAAGAAACTAAAATTTATTTTGAAAAGAGCGGGATTAAGGTATTGGGAATTCGCTGAACTAATTGGGAAATCAACTCCAACTGTTCAACGGTGGATTTCAGAAAATCAAAATATCGGCGAGATTTATGTCCTTGATCTCGAAAAAAAGCTTACGAGCAAAATTTTCGCAAAACTCGAGGTAGAATGGGAAGAGTACAAAAAGGAGCGTAGATGGAGATAAATCTGTAAATATTTATATTACCTTCACCCAATTGCTTAAAGGATGTTGATACCTAGTAAACATTTCTTCTTGCAAATAATCTCACTATATACTCACAAATATTGATTGCCCTAGCTATTACATTACTTGGTGAATCCAGAAAAATTGATTGCCATGATAAGTTTAAAAGACTTATCATGGCTTTTTGCTTACAGGTGTATCATAACAGATTAAGAAAAATATTTGGCTATCAAAATGCATTGCCGTAGTTTCGGGGAAAAGAAATATACAAAACAAAGGAATCACAGAACATAACATCAAAGTAGTCATAGGTCAATAAATATAGTTAAGCGTAATCTTACTGACTTTCCAGTTAAAACTTGGCAGTTTCAAGGAAAAAAAATCAGTACATGGTACGCCCTGCGGGTTGGGGCGTGCTCTTTGTACATTTTTCCGGGTATGCCAAGTACCTTACTGGGTGTGCATTGTAGCACTGCCCTTTTTTTATGCTTTTCAGGAACTAAATCTCCTCTCCCCAGTATCATTGTCAATATATTTTCAAAAAAACTATAAAAGAAAGTAAAAAACCTCATAATTGAGTAATAATTGAGTAATAATTGAGTAACGGACGTGAATGTTTATGCTGTAATTTCGCACCTATGGGATTCGTAGGTAATATTTCCCTTATCTACGGACAGTAAATCCTGAAAAAAGGGCTTATTATATAATCGAATTTTAGCAAGTATCTCAAACCAATTTTTATTATTAACGATAATCATTCAAGCAACATGTTTTGTTGCATTCCATTTATTTGTCAGGAGTTTATTATGCAACAGGTTTTTTCGCTTCGGTCTGTCGGTGTAATAGTATTTCTCATTGTGCTTTGTAGTGTTCAATCTCAAGCACAAACATCAATTGCCTTTATTGGTCACCTTAACAGTGATCAGTATGTAGATACACTTATATCGAAACATGAAGAAAGGAATGTACGACTGCCTGATAAAATTCTATGGGGTCAACCGCCTAATTCAAGAAAGAGCTGGGAACGTCTTTCTACTACATTTACCTACCCCACAGACTGGAAAGACTTTCGTGGTTCATTCTTTGTAGATAATATTAATAGAGATACAATTTCTGATATTGTCATAAGACTTCACGGAAAAGTACAAAACAAAGAATCGAATAGCGAAAAGGAGTCTTACAGAGATACAACTCTCTTTCTCACCATATTTGGTGAAGAACCGATTACAAGTAATGCTGTTGTTGCAGTTCACCAGATACAGTTCAACGAACAGACTAAATTCCGCACCCGTGAAATGAAGAAAGGTACAATGCTTCTTAATGAAGCTCACCGTGATATCAGCGGATTCAAAAGTTATAAAGTTGCCCGTGTCAATACTGCCCGGCAAGAAGAGGAAGAAGCTCAAAAAAAAGCACAAGAACAATCACTGCCCATAGCAGTCACACCCGAAATCTCCATTTTTCCTAATCCCGCTCAAACAACTCTGACTATCCAATGCAACGGTCTGGCATCAGGTGAATATTCTCTCGATATGATGAATGTTCTTGGAGCAGGTATTCACAATTATTCATTTGAAATTTCTCCTAAAGGAGCAGGAACATACTCCTTGCA
>CALMMI010000703.1 GCA_937868245.1 uncultured Ignavibacteria bacterium
ATTTATTTGTTGAGATAGTATCGGTCAATTCATCGAAAAAATTAACAACTCTGAATAACTTAAATGAAACTAAACAGTCACCTTAGGCAAAAAATAAGATGTTCTTATTTCTGTGGATTGAGCTTATTCTCAATCAAGCGGTCAACAGAGTACCTGCCACTACCGAGTACAAACAATACTATATATACAAGTAGGAAGAGAAAAGCCATTTCTTTCTTTCCGAACGGATCGTTAGCATGGGCGATGAAACCTGCTACGCTCATGTTGATAATAAGCGGTATCAGAAATGCTCTGGAAGCTAAACCAAGAATCAGAAAAGCGGAGCAAAAAAACTCTGCAAAAACTGCTAAAGCTAACGATGCAGGTACACCTATTCCTATCGGATCTGCAAATTTTAACGGTTCTCCCGAAAAAAACTGCATCAATTTTGGTGTGCCGTGCGAGAGCATAAAAAAACCAATCCAAATTCTTGCCATCACTATAACTAAATCTACAGAGCGGTTATTCCGCATTGTCGAGAATATTTGTTTCATGGCTTAGAACAGATAAATTGATATATTTTTTTGCTTTTCGTCTCTTTAGTACACTGAAATCTGTAACGTTTAAAGAGATAGAATATTTTATCAAATATCTGTTTGGAAACGATAAAAATTACAACTGAACGGCACAAAAAAAAACCGCATTACGAGCCGAACGTAATACGGAATTTGTGGTGGTATTGGAGCTTAATGGTTTTGTTAAGAATCAAATCGTCGTTAAAAACACTTTCGTAGTTCTATCTACCATATAAAGATGAAATTAAACCCTTTGAAAAGTTCGGAGAGGAGCCGAAACCTTTCCGAACTTTTGGTTTATCAAAGGGTTTAGTTTCAGTGGGTTAAAATTAAATGTTGAACTTTTGTATGTTAATAAATTCTATTGAAATAAAATTGTAAGTATTTTGTCAAATGGGATAATCCCGGTTACATTTTTTTTTAAAGAAAGTACGCCGTACATTCAAGCAAGTTTCATTCTGTTTGGAAATTTTCATTTATTTAACAGTTTTTTACATTTCGTTCGTCGAACGTTCGTCAAATATGAAATGTAAAATATCAGTTTTGTTAAAGTGGAGTGAACTTTAGTCGTAAACGAGAAAATGATTCGTACAATAAATTCACAAAATTGAATTTGCAGTGCAAAACATATTTGAGATATTTCAATATTTAATCTAATTTATGCCTAAGAAAAAAACACCTTTGCCTAATGCTACAATTTCAGAGAATCCCCTCTCTCAAAAAGTATATGATATTTTAAATAATCATGCACCGGCAACGTTACGCCTGATTGATATTGCTAAACTGCTCCATCTGCCCTCTGATACCCCTGAATATGAGTTACTTCGTGCTGAGATAAACAAACTTGTACAGAATAAAACGATTCACAAATCGGCACGCCGCCGTTTTGGATTAAAACCTGTTTCCCAAAACACCACGCTTTTCGAGGGAATATTAAAATATGAACACAATCGAGGGGTAATTACCACCGAGTCTGCAGAGTTTCCGGTTATCTACATACGCCAGCAATATCTTGCAACTGCTCTTGATGGTGATACGGTGCAGGTAAAATTACTTGCACTCAAAAAAGATAAAAAACCTTACGGAACTGTCTTAAAGATAACAAACAGAGCAAATACACCGATTGCAGGCACATTGGAATTTGACGGCGATTTTTACTTCTTGGTTCCAGATGAAGACAAACATTATCTGGATTTTCTAATTCCACCCAAAAAACTGAACGGAGCTGTAAAGGGAGATAAAGTACTCGGTCGTTTCCTCAGATGGGAAGATGCTCATAAAAGCCCGGAAGCAGAGATAGTGGAGGTTTTGGGACGCTCGGGTAATCCTGCGGTTGAATTTGCAGGAGTACTCAAAGAATTTGGCTTGGCTGCTAAATTTCCTGAGAATCTGGAAGAACAGGCACGTAAAGTTGCAGTTCAGCCTACCCCCAAAGCTATTACCAATGGTCGGATAGATTTGCGAAAGGAAGAAGTCATTACTATCGACCCTGATGATGCACGGGATTTTGATGATGCGCTTTCACTTACTACCCTTGAAAATAAAAATTACCGACTGGGCGTACACATTGCCGATGTAACGCATTATTTGGAAGAAGGCACACCTCTGGATGATGAAGCCTATAATCGTGCAAACAGTACCTATTTGGTTGATAGAGTTGTTCCCATGCTGCCCGAATCACTCTCTAACGACGTATGTTCACTTGTTCCGGGTAAAATTCGATTTGCATATTCGGTGTTCATGGAGTTTACACCCAAGGGAATTCTCAAAAAATATGAGATTGCCGAAACAGCCATAAAGAGTAACAAAAGATTTACCTACAACGAAGTGCAGCAGATTATCGAATCAGGCAAAGGTAAACATCTGGAACTTATTACCAATCTGTTCAATTTATCCAAAATTCTACGGGAAAAACGTTTTCAAAAAGGCGGGCTGGATTTTGAAACAAGTGAAACCAGGTTTCAATTGGATGAGAACGGAAGCCCAATCCGCGCAATCATAAAAACCGGAAATGATGCCACAAAGCTGGTGGAAGAATGTATGCTTTCTGCGAACCAAACGGTAGCTCTGCATATCAAAGCTGTAAGTAAGCAAATGAAATTGCGGTTGCCGTTGCCGTTTTTCTACCGTATTCACGATTCACCTGATGCTGCCAAACTAAAAGATGTTCTCAATTTTGTACGCTCATTGGGAGTAAAGACCAAATTAGAAAATCTTACCTCGAAAGAAATAAACCAGTTACTAAAGCAAGTGGAGGATTTGCCCGAAAAAAAGGTAATTCATCAATTTATGCTCAGGGCAATGGCTAAGGCGGTCTATTCAGAAAAAAACATAGGGCATTTTGGTCTTGGATTTACCGATTACTCACATTTTACTTCGCCTATCAGGCGGTATCCCGATGTGATTATCCACCGTTTGCTGAAGGAATATGCTAAAGGAATGCCATCGCCTCAGAGGATAGTAGCATTTAATGTACAACTTGCTGCGGCATCCTCACATTGTTCATTGCGTGAACGTCAGTCGGTGGAAGCTGAACGTGCTTCTACAAAACTTGCACAAACAATCCTTGCTCAAAAATGTTTGGGGAATGAGTACAATGCTGCGGTTAGCGGTGTAACAAGTTTTGGAGTATTTGTACTGTTGGATGAGGTGGGAATTGAAGGGTTATTGCATATTCGTGACCTTACGGACGATTACTATATTTTTGATGAAAAGAACTTCCAACTTGTAGGGCGCAGACGTAAACATTCATATAGGATAGGTACTCGCCTTCGTGTGCAAATAGCCGGTGTAAATTTGGATAAACGGGAAGTGAACCTACGTTTAGTTGGTAATGCTGAAGAATAGAGGTATAGTTTTTATAATAACGGTAAAACCATTATATTTACACAGTAAATACGAAATGAATTTCGTCTCGTCGATTGGCTGATACTGTTTTCTTGGGTTATAATTCTACCATCTATCAATTTGCCGTATGAAATCCGCTGTAATTGATATTGGCAACAGCCGTATAAAAATACTGAGTGAAGAACACGGTTTTGCCGTTATTCCTATCAATGAAACAGGTGGAGATTGGTTAGATGAATTGCAGCAGTTTGTAGGAAAACACACTTTTCCTTCATCGTGGGCAATTTCATCGGTAAACCCAAATGCTGAAACAGTGGTAATTGATATGCTCATGGGGTATTCATCAATTATTACGTCTTCGGAATATATTCTTGATAATCAAACTCTTGTTGATATTAGGCAAGTAAACGGGGCGGGAAGCGATCGAATCTTTGGGTTAATCGGTGCGTTGGAATATACAAAACCTCCTTTGATTACAGTAGATTGCGGTACAGCAATTACAATAAATTATTTGGATGGCGGAAGTGTTTTTCAAGGAGGTGCAATTCTTCCGGGAATATCCACGCAACTTAAGGCACTTCATCATTTTACCGGACAACTACCCCTTTTACATCCTGAATACGAGGATGTAGCGTATGGCAATACTACTGTGCAAGCAATGACCGTAGGTGCAGTATGGGGGGCTGTAGGTGCTATTAAAGAAATTACTTCACGGATAAAAACATCTGCAGGAAACCCTACAATTCCGATTGTGTTTACCGGTGGTGAACATCCGCTTGTAGTATCAGCATTTGAAGATAGTGAACCTATACTCAGTCCACATTTGGTGGCAGAAGGAATCCTGCTTGCCTATAAATCGCTTGAACCGGAAAACAGTACAGATTCTGAATGATATAAATGCTTTTACACTCTTCGATATATACAATGAACCGTATTATTCTTTTAATTCTTGTGTGTGTGTTCCCTATGGCTATTAACAGTTGCGGTTCGGATGATAACTCCGATGGTGAGAATTATATTGAGTTTAATTCCCATGCTACGGAAACAGAACGTAAGGATAAGGATAAATTTTTCAAGACGGATTCACACTCTCCACTTATCCCTGAGCAACGGGCAACATTCACAGGACTACGGTATTTCTCTCCTTCGGAAGATTATTATGTAAACGCTGCATTTGAACAAATAGATAAGCCGGATACTATTCAGATGCTTACATCCAAACAAAACGACAAGCGTTTTTACTTGCGTTATGGTGTTTTTACGTTTCCGATTGGAGATTCTTCCTACAAACTGACAGCATTTAAACCTCTCGATCAAAAAACAGGAACACTCTTCGTACCTTTTAAAGATGTAACCAATGGCAAACAATCCTACGGTGCAGGGCGGTATTTGGATATTGAAGAGGATGTTGGTGCAAATGAATATACATTGGATTTTAATACTGCCTATAACCCATATTGTGCGTACAATCACATGTATAGCTGCCCATTAGTTCCTGCTGAAAACATACTTCCGGTGAGCATTAAGGCGGGCGAGAAAAAGCCGGTTGACGAGTAAAGGGTATGACAGTTTTTACGGGTCTTATTCTGAGTGTTACAAATACATGGTGAATGAATCCGTAAGGATTCAAATGTTTATAGAAAAACCGAGCATGACTATTATGCACCCCCTCACGGCGGCGCATGTAATCGTTGGAATGATTGTTATAAACATTTAATCCCTAATGGATTATTACAAATACTATTTAATTATTGCTACTGAAAATTGTTCCGGAGCCAAGTACATTTATTCTTGAAGTACCAAATGAAATTTAGATATTTATTTTTTTGTATAGTCCTTTTATTCAATTCATGTGATAAGCAAAATCCTCCTGTACAAAAAAATGAAACATCTCCTGTAAAAGGTATAGAAATCCAATCACAAAGCGGACACTTCACGGTAGCCCTGCCCCCGGACTTCCCAACTCCAGAAGCAGATACGGAACGGATTGCAGTAGCAGGAGACAGCATTTCGATGTTTACCTATATTTCCGAAACAAAACGCGGAATTTGTATGTTTGGCTCGAATGAATATTCTACGGAAACATTTAAAAAGCAATCTCCCGATGATATGCTGGATAATGCACTCCATAGTGCTCTCAAGCAATGGAACGGTCGCCTTGTGGATACAAAGCCGCTAAACAGAAACACCGGGAAAGGTGTAAGCTATTGGTTTGTAACAAAAATGGACGGTAAGGATTTTTACGGACGATTCGATTATGTGCTTTCTAAGCCACGAATGTACCAAGTGGGGTTTATGTCGTTCGATAAAGATGAAATTAACAAAGCCGATATTCAGACATATTTTAATTCATTGTCTGTCCCTTCTGCTCAAGTACAATAATCAAGATTACAGGATTTTTCAATGGATATTTCGGAATCGGCGGCACAACGGCAACTCGATGCCTATAATGCACGGGATATTGATGCATTCTGCGAAGCATATACCCCGGATGTAGAATTAATTAATTTGCTGACAGGCGTTGTATTCTGTTCAGGAATAGACCAAATGCGTGAGCGGTATGGCGAGCAATTTGAACGGTGCAGAGAACTTCATTGTGAAATCACAAAAAGAATTGTTTGCGGAAATGTAGTGATTGACGAAGAAATGGTGTCCGGTTTAGTTCCCGGAGGGCGTGTTCATGCTACAGCTATCTATGAAATTCGGGATGGTTTGATAGCACGCGGGTGGTTTGTTCGAGAGTAAAAAGAGATTTTTTTTTAAGAGTTTTCATCAAATAACTTATTAGTTGGGTGATTTTCCGTAGATTTGCGTAAAATCATGCAGCAGCAGCATAGTTTTGAACCCTCCTCATTCGCGAGTATGTATAAACGATCTCTTGATTTCAGAAAAATCATAACTCCTGCTAATTCTACGGAAGTATTCGCAATGCTTGCCGTGATTGGCGGACTTTGTATAGCACTTTTTCTACCTGAATTACCCATCCGCCTCATTGGCGTTTGTGTGTCTGTTTTGGGTGGGGTGGGCTACTTTATGCTCATTTCACAAAGAATTTCCGAAACAGTAGAATATACCCGTAAACCGGTAAGCCAAACTACTGCCTTCCGCACAACTGTCAAAAAAGATAGTGCTGCCGGAAAACGTATAGTTTTTGATGATTTTGCAACATCGTTTGGTGATGAAAATTCCACTCCAGGTGATGCCCCTAAAGATAGTACGGAAGACCTACCTAAAAAATCCAATAAGCGGTTTGTTGAAACCGAAGCAACTTCAGCTGATTCAATCACGGTTACACCTCGTAAACGGGCTGTCTTTGATGATACTGTCGATTTCGACGACTTGCCTCCGATGCCAACCCCAGATGATAACGGTATATCAGAAGTACGTATCCTCGAAAAGATTGTAGCAAACAATCAAGAGACAATTGTACTTGAAGCTCATGCCGAACTTGATAATGCTACAACAGTCGATTCAAAAATTACCATTCAACAAAATGAATCCAATGTTCAGGCAAAAACACCTGTACAAATACCTGTAAATCAACCAATTGTTGAGCCTGTTATTGAAGGTAAAACTCCAGCACAAGAATTAGCAGAAGCCGAACTGGAAGCAAAAGAATCAGCAGGACACAAACGCGCCCGCTTGAATATTCAAATTGAAGATTTGATGGAGGAAGACCACCAAGCGGCAACTCTTAATAATGAGCCGCGTAAGGAATTTGAACATCTGCTTACCCGTGTTTTGATGGTGATTCGTTCAGTAACAACTGCACGGACTGCTGCCTTCTTTTGGGTTAACCACGACAAACGCCAACTTGTGTTGGAATCGTTCATTTCTGATAATCCTGATCTCGTTTCTCAACAACGTAAATTCTTGTTAAGTGATGATGTTGTAAGCCAAATAGCAATTAGCGGACGTCCGGAAATCCTAACGGAAATTAAACCTGCTGCCGAGCTTGACCTTATCCAGTATTATGTTCGGGCAGCGGGAACTGTTTCTTTTATCGGTGTTCCTGTGTTTTTCGGGAATACCGTGGTGGGAGTACTTTGCGCAGATACAAAACAACCCGATGCGTATGATGCAATTACCGTAGGTTTCTTTGGTCATTTTACAAAACTCATAAGCGGCTTGGTACAAAGCTATACCGGTAAATACGATCTTCTTCAAGGTATCCGAGCATTGGATACAATCAGTAATTTCAGAGCACTTGTTTCCCAGTCGATGACAGGAATTGAAGATATATGCGCGTCGCTTATCGAATCTGCAAGCGGAGCATTGGAATATTACACCATCGGTATCGGTATGTTCGACCATGAAACAAATCAATGGAGTGTTCATCAGATTCTTTCGAAAGACAACACCAATACGGCAATTATAGGTGAAAATCTTGACTTGGATCACACACTTATCGGTAACACGATTCTTAATGCCAAAACGACACTCATGAATCCTGTGGACGAAGAAACATACAGAGTAGCACAGTCGGAAACACCGCTTACGAACGGATATTTCATCTCAGTACCTCTCAAATCAATGTCGCATAATTATGGGGCATTGTTTGTAGAAGGTCCAACTGCGGGTATTACCGCTCAAGACATCAGCATACTTGAAATTCTTGGAGAGCAAACGGGTACTATTATCGAGCAAATGAGATTTCAGGATATGCTCCAAACATCAGCAATGGTGGACGAATCCCGTGGGATTTTTAATGAAACTGCATTCTCGAGAAGATTGCAAGAAGAGATTGCCAGATCGGCAGATTACACATCAGCAATTACGTTGGTGCTTATCAAACTTGATCATTACTTCTCGCTCGAAACCTCGCACGAGGTTATGGAGTATATGATTCTCCATATCATTTCGATTATCCGCAAGCATACAAAAGAATACGACATCTTAGGAGAGCTGGACAGCACTACCCTGGCTGTTGCACTTATCGGGCTTAAAACACAAAAAGCTCAAATGTGGGCAGAGAAACTCCGCAAAGAAATTGCAAGCTCGGTTATAGAAGTATTTGGTAAACGGTTTACGGTAACAGTAAGTATTGGTGCTGCTGAGGCAATGCCGAAGGAATCATTGGAAGTTCTTATTAAGAATACTCAACACGCGCTGCATCTTGCATTGCAAAAATCCAATGCGGTGAGTGTGTTCGGGTAAAATATCCATTGCCCAAAGATTCAAGCTCCGTTAGGAGCGAACTGTTTGTAGAATAAGTGTTTAAGAAAACTAAAAAGCTCCGTAGATGCGACCTGTTTGACCAAGTATTGCGATAACAGGTCGCACCTACGGAGCTTTAACTATGTTAACAAATTATTTTCTACAAACAGGTCGCCCGTTTCGGGCTTAAGAATCGTTCTATGTTGATTAAAAATTTGTGGCACAAACATTTAAGCACTGTATATTACTCCTTGTCTGTAATTATAAACTATAATTATTTCAATAAACCATGTCCATCCTCCAATCCCTAATCTTAGGACTCATCCAAGGTCTAACCGAATTTCTCCCAGTTAGCAGTACAGCCCACCTAACGATAGCAGGGAAAATCATGGGGGTAATCTCTCCTGAACATCCCGAACAGTGGACTGCATTTGTAGCTGTTATCCAACTTGGAACTCTTGCCGCTGTTCTACTCTATTTTGCCAAAGACATTACGTCAATTTCAACTACATTTCTTCGTGAGAATCTTGGCAGCGGGCGTAAAAGCTTAAAAGAGCAATCCTTGAATGCGCGAATGGGTTGGATGATTATAGCGGGGAGTATTCCGATTGTTGTAATCGGTCTGGGATTAAAGAAAATTATAGAAGGCAATCTTACCAAAGATTTAACACTAATTTCGTTCAGCTTGATTGGTCTGGCTGTGGTATTGTTTATAGCTGAACGAGTGGCATCACACAGAAAAACAATGGAAAAGATAACGATGGGCGATGCGATTACGGTAGGAGTTGCACAGTCGTTGGCTCTTATCCCCGGATCATCACGATCGGGAACAACGATAACTGCGGGATTGTTTTTGGGTATGACACGCGAAACTGCTGCCCGGTTTTCATTTCTGTTGAGTATTCCTGCGGTTCTTGGCAGCGGTCTTTTGGAATTAAAACATTCGTTGGGGTATATCACATCATCAGATGCCCTTGCACTTATCGTTGCTTCTATTGTAGCGTTTATCAGCGGTTATGCTTCGATTGCATTTCTTCTTCGATATCTGAGAACCAAATCTATGCTTGTATTTGTGATATACAGGATAGTACTTGGGATTTATCTGTTGATTGCGATTAAGAACGGGTTTATTCAGCCATAAGTTAACCTCTTTCAATATTCCCCTATCAAATTTCCGTAGGGTAGGCTTTGCATAGCCTACACTACGGAAATTTTCCGTTTAAGGAAATTTATAGAAGTTAACCTATTCTCCCCTTTGACGCTTCGCAATAAACACCCGCAACAAATCTTCAACGTCCTTACTGCCTTCGATACCTTCACCGCCAAAAAGCATATCCTGTTTTTCGTGTGACCGTTCATTATCCGGCATATCTTCCTGACGTGAATACATTAATGTTAAGGCATATACAATCAGCAAAACGAACTCCAAGCCTAATGCAAATAGAATAATGGACGGCTCAGAAGGAGGAATAAACTTGAGTCCTCTAATCCCGATGATGATAATCAAAGCGGCTGCTCCTATATATACCATTCCCAAAATCGTATTACTATATTTAATAGTAAAGTACTGACGCATATAAAATTTTATAGCTCCGCCGATTCGAAAGAGTCGTTTAATCCCTGATGCTTGATGCCATTGGACTGCACTTTGCAGGATTTCAATATCGTTATATGGAACTCCGACTGTTTCAGCATAATCGTGGAGTTGCCTCATGTCTGAGCGGAGGAGAGTTGAAATGATGCCTTGTAATTCTTCGTCGGTATGTTCTCCGTATATATTTCTGGCGATGCGGTCAAGGGAATTTATAAGCTCCCGTTCAATTTTCTGACGTAGGAGTCCTATCCCTTTGGGTAATAAAGCTGATAGCCACGCAGCAAGCGCAGCCGATAATGTAAGAATCATCGGCAGAAGTGCCAATATCGGGTTAAATAAATATCGTGCTAAGGGAGTGGCTGCCCGGTCGGAAGCCCTATTATCAATAATTGCCCATTTGTTTGTGTAGGATGTTTTGATAATTTCAGCTTTGGCATCATCAGAAATTTGATATTGAACATTTGTCCCGTCTTTCAGCACTTGAGTATGCAGAAACTCCTTGAAAAACATATCCATAAGCGGAAGACCAACGTAAAATTGCAATGAGTATGCAATTCCGAAAAACATTACGGCAAACGTGATGAATTGAACAGCCGAATGTTTTGAAAGTTCAAAATATTCTTTACGGGAAGATGATAGATTATCCATAGAGCTGATAAATAAAAGATCTGTTCATTTACGAATGTAAAGCAACTAAGTTTACTACATTTTCCATGCCTTAATCTTGTTGTAAATCGAAAAATATAAATATTTGTTGCAATTTCAATATGTAGAAAACAAACGTGCGATCAATGAGGTTCTGTAACAAAGGTGATACGCATTGGTTTCTCACTATAACTCATCACTGAAACCATATTGAAAAACAATGTATCTTACTATTACTTTACAAGGATATTCATTATGAAAAAGAAGTTCTCACTTACACTTATAATTGTTTTAACAATAAGTATCTTATCCATTATTGGTTGTAGAAATGATACCACGCCTGTAGGTACATCTCCAAGCTTAACTATTGATAGCCAACTCGCAACTTTTATTGCTGAAAATACATCCGATTATGATGATGATGCAGTACTTTTTCGATGCTCAGACCCTATGGGATGTGATAACTCAAAATTTGGAAGTGATGCACATAAAGGAGCGAATGGTAACTGTACTCACACTGAGGGTACTCTTCAAGATTTGGATGAACGCCCACATCTGAAAACTAAATTTGATTCTTTACCATTAATACTTCATTGCCTTGAACTTACAGATTTTCAAAACGAAAGTGCTCATCAAATAACGGATGCCC
>CALMMI010000704.1 GCA_937868245.1 uncultured Ignavibacteria bacterium
CTTTTGACACAGATCGAAAAAAAATGTGTATAACTATTTAGCTTTTCCCAAGGAAATCTGCTCGGGGAAAATATCTTTGCAATTCAAAAAATTATAGACTATGCAAACTTGGTTCGAGTGTAAAGTAAAATATGTAAAAATTGATGACGGGATAAATTCTACGGAGTATCCCGACATAATTGACTTCCCTATAATCGAACTCCCTTCTCTAGCCGAAACAAATCAATTTGCGTCTGAAGAGCGTTTGAGATTAGTAAAAGGATGGGCAATATCAACTCAGCAGCAGAGCGGTTTGCCCTACGCAGTGTCGAATTTCTATCTTAGCAGGTTTTCACATCCTGCTCAAAATGAAATACCCGTAACAATGTTTATGGTGAACGGCGAAACAATGCCGGAAAATTGCGGGGATACTGCAATAATACCCGTTATTGACGGATTTGAAGGTTCGGAAAAAGCTACTATGTTGGAAATGGAAGCCGACTGGCAACGCGGAACGATTGATATAACATTTATGACAAGGGGGGACTAATGCCTGTTATTGAGCAAAAAGCGAACTCGATAGACGACTATGCACTTACCCGCAAAAAAGGCGGTGGCACGGGCGGAGGTTCTTTCCGAGCGCAAGTTGTTCGTGCTGCGGATGATATTGCAAAAAACTTGCCTGTAAGCCCGGCAACTGTTCAAATTACCGAAATAGCTGACCTTGTTATTCAGCAAGATGATAATGTTTATTGCACGTTGATTAACAACAATGTGAATTTGAGATTCGGCTCGTCTGCCGCATCTTCAATTGCACTTTCAAACAAACCAAGTATAACTGCAGACCCTGCAAATCCTGCACTAATACCCTTTAATACTAAGTATTTCAGCGGCGGTGGTATGGAGCAAATGAAAGATACGTACTATTTCACTTCAAATAAATGTGGTGTTTACCGTGTAAGTTTTGGATTGAATTTTAGAGGTGCGGTAGGTATAACTTTGAACGATGCAGCAGTATTTTTAATCTGTAAAAATATGTCTCAAGATTCTCCTAAATACGGCGGGGCAGGTACAAATAAGTTTTGGCGTACTTTTGGA
>CALMMI010000705.1 GCA_937868245.1 uncultured Ignavibacteria bacterium
GGTCCCATCGGGTGGTTCATTCCAAGTTTCATTACTGTATCAATATCTTCCGCCGAAGCCACCCCTTCCATCAAACAGAAAACCGCCTCATTAATCATCGGCATAAGAATACGATTCGAGATAAAGCCCGGATAATCCTGAACACTAACCGGAGTTTTTTGGAGATGCTTGGCAAGCTCTTCGATTGTTGAATATGTTTCGTCACTCGTAGAAAATCCGCGAATAATTTCACATAGCTTCATAAGCGGAACCGGATTGAAAAAGTGCATACCGATAAATCTATCGGGACGTGAAGTAACTGCTGCAATAGATGTAACCGAAATTGAACTTGTATTGCTGGCAAAGATTGTATGTGGCTGACAGATGGAATCCACAATCTTGAAGAGTTTAGCCTTAATATCAAAGTTTTCGCTTGCCGCTTCAATAATTAAATCTGCATTTACTGCAGCTTCTTCAAGATTAACGGAAGGAGTGATTCTTGCTAAAGTGTCAGCTTTTACATTTTCGTCAATTATCCCCTTTTTTACCTGCCGACCTAGATTTTGCTCAATTGCAGAAAGTCCGCGATGTAAAGATTCTGTACTAACATCAATCAATATAACAGTATAACCAAATTGGGCAAACGTGTGGGCAATGCCATTGCCCATCGTTCCTGCACCGATAACGACAACATTTTCGATAGCCATAGTTTTCCTTTTGAATTAAAAAATGAAGGAAGGATTTGTATTTTAGAATTGAGAGCACAAAATTACGAAAATAGAATTGCTAGGCAATTCTATTTGAGCGGTTTGGAGAAGTTTTAAGGAAAATTCTTTACTTATCTGTAGAATCAGAGTTTGCAAACTCGATTCTACGGGTAGTGGCTTCAATACCAAATTTCAAAAAATTAAAACATTCAATTCCAAAGCCCGATACGGGCTGCATGTTTGTAGAAAACAATCAGTATAGAATCAAGCACCATAGGTGCGACCTGTTTATATATATTACTTGCCAACAGGTCGCTCCTGACGGAGCTTATTGGAATGGATATGAAACGTTTTTCTACTAACAGGTCGCTCCTATCGGAGCTTTAATAATATCTTCCAATCAATATCCATTCGTGATGTAAAAGAAGATTGTTAGGACTATTTTTGCTTTCTTACTATTTATTTGTAACCAATTGCCGGGCTAATTACTCATACTGTCAAGAACGTTCGATAATCAAGCACTAAAGTGATATGGACATGAATACTAACGGTACATCATTCAACCACCAAGCAGATCTTGCCCGAAAGGCAAAGCAGGAGCGATTTATGAATCTGCTGCGCCCGTACCACAAACGGCTTGAACGGTTTGCTCTTACAATGACACGTAACCGTGAAGATGCAAAAGATGTGGTAGGTGAAACAGTACTGCTCGCCTACGAACATTTGGAAACACTCCGCAATGACGATGCATTTATAGGCTTTCTCTTTACAATCGCTTCTCGGGTTGCCCAAAAGAGGATGTTCAAAAGAAGAGAAGACACTGCCACCGACGAACAAGTGGAAGCCCTTTACGATAACTTTACACAACCGGATGTAGCGTTCGATGTCCAATTGCTATATGAGGCACTCGACAAATTGCCACTCGAGCAGCGCGAAGCTGTGATAATGGCTGAAATCACAGGTTTATCCCACAAGGAAATTCAGAAGATTCAAGGCGGAACTATCTCGGGTGTAAAGGTACGGATTTTCAGAGCGAAACGCCGCTTAGCGCAGTTATTGGGTGTTGAAAAAAAAACTGAAGTAAGCTCATAAACGAATCAGAATTTCGTAGCGGTGGGTTTGAAAACCCACCGCTACGAAAAAAAAATACAAAATACAAGAGCAGTCATGTCAGTTGCTACAACTGACATTTCGTAATGACGATTAGAAGAAGGTCGGTTGTAGCAACCGACCTGACCTATGAGTAAAACATAAAAAAGCAAACTATTAATTCTCAATCAAGAAAACCATGAAAACCTCTCTTCAATCTTTCTTCGACAAAGTGGTTTCTTTCAGGAGCGGGTCGCCCCTCTGGACGGAAGACGAACTCCGCTCACTTGTAGAAAGCAGCGACAACCAATCGCCTCTTCCACGCAGGCAACCATCTATGCTGTGGAAAATAATGGTACCCGGTCTTGTCCTTATCACCGCAGGGGCTGCGTACTTTTATAGTACAATCAATTCTCCACAAGCAGATCAAAATACAAAGCAGCAAATTAGAGCAGAAGCTACACAATCGACTAAGATTGATGAACAGCCCGGAAATACTGCACAATCGATAGCACAAACAGAAACATCCACTGTTGTAAATCAAAAGATTCACGCTCCATTACATATCGAAGGAATAAATGCAATTGACCTTACGAATGACGAATTGGAAGAATTGGGAATTCACCAAACGAAAGAAGGCGGGTATTCACTCACTACAAAGTTAGGGATCGAGTACAAAAATCCTGCATCGTTGAAGGCTATTGCTTTCATGAGTAATCAGCCAAACCGCAGAGCGGCAGTGGAGTTTCGTTCTGAAAGTATAAAATCAATTGTAGAAAAATTAGGCGGGCAGGTTTCCCCTACTTTCGGTGTATTGAAAATTGCAGTTTCAATAGATACATTCGGTATTAATTCCAAGGTAATAAACAATAGTTCCGATGAACAGAAGGAAGTGTATCCGCTTGTCATTACCCACCAAAGTATCGATCCTTCGGGTGAAAGAAAATCTCAAGTGCAATTCTTTGGGAATCAAAAAGACTCACTCAATGTTCCTGCTGAATACCGAAAGGAAATTGCAGGTTTGTTCGACCTCTATTCTGATGCGCCCGAAGATAAAAAGGATATTCACAATTTCCCTTTAATCGGAAAATTAATCCCTGTGCGAGTCACTTTGGGGAATGAGTTGCAAAATCCAAGTAGTGCAGAAATCATCTACTGGTTCTATCCTTCTCAAGCCTTTGTAAACAAATTGCCTGAGCGTTATAAAACTCAGATTCTAACCGAAGTTCAAGCAATAGCAACGCTTGATGATTTTAAGGACACCAAACAGGCAGATACTATTATCGAACAATGGATGCAACCCAATCAAACCGGAGAATATAAATACACTGATGTAGCTCGTTCAAACAGCGGGGCAATTACGATTTCCGCCATCGGTCCTAACCCTGCTCATGACCATACGACGATTTTCTATTCCCTGACGGCACAGCGGACGGTAAGTGTAGCTCTGTATGATTTCAGTGGACGGCTTATCAGCACTCTGGCAACATCCGGCAATATGTCAGCAGGTGAGCAGCATGAGATTTCGGTGAATGTCGGTCATTTACCTTCTGGAGCGTACCTGATATCGCTCATAAGTGACCGCGGCGAACAGGCAATTCAACGATTGATCATTCAGAATTAAGGAAAGGAAAACACCATGAAAACAATAGTAATACTCGTAACAATCCTCTTGAATGTAATCGTCGCCCAAGCACAAATGAATCAATCTGTTAATAAAAACAGTGAGGACTGGAGCGGTTCAACAAGACTATTAGTTCAAACAGGTAAGGCAAGTGATGTTGAACTCGCCTCAACAACTGTTACAGCATCAATAGTCGGTGTAATTGCTGATGTAAATGTACGGCAGGTCTATGTTAATCACGGCTCGCAGCCGCTCGAAGCTATCTATGTATTTCCCGGCTCAACCCGTGCTGCAGTTTATGCAATGACTATGACGGTTGGAAAACACATCATAAGAGCAGTAGTCCGTGAAAAAGAGCAGGCACGTCAGGAATACACCGTTGCCAAAGAGCAAGGCCGTTCGGCTTCATTACTTGAAATGCTTAATCCAAATGTTTTCAAAATGAATGTGGCAAATGTTCGCCCGGGTGATTCAATCGTAGTTGATATGCGCTATACCGAGTCAATTCCACTTGCGGAAGGAATATACGAATTTGTGTATCCCGCAGTTGTTGGTCCGCGTTATGTAAGTGCAACTCAAAACGAAGTGAATAACGCCCTTTCAAAGGAGAATTTACCAACGGAAATTCCCGGGAAATTTACTATTTCTGTTTCTCTTTCTACAGGTGTTCCTCTCAAATCCGTAGAAAGTCCTTCGCATGCATTGGATATCAACGGTAGCGGTTCATCATCCAATAAGCGTATTTCGAGCAGCAAAGGAACGATTACCAAAATTGGAATTTCCAATAAAGATAACGCAAAACAGAACCGTGATTTTGTCCTTAGGTATGTACTCAGCGGACGAAGTATCGAATCAGGGCTTATGCTTTTCAAGGGAGAAAAGGAAAACTATTTTATGCTCATGGCTCAGCCTCCAAGAAATGTAGAAATTCCTTCTATTCTCCCACGTGAATTTGTATTTATTGTGGATGTAAGCGGTTCGATGGACGGATTCCCTTTAGAAATTGCCGATCGTTTGATGGACAGTTTGTTAAATGTTCTAAGACCTGAGGACAAGTTTAATATCATCACGTTTTCGGGGAGTTCCAATGCGCTTGGTGAGCAATCACTTGCTGTTACTCCTAATAACATCACCAAAGGACGTGAATTCCTTAGAACCAATAGAGTGGGCGGAGGAACGGAACTACTCCCTGCGCTTGAACGTGCATTGAAAATGCCGACAAAAGAAAATTATGCACGTTCATTTGTAGTAATAACCGACGGATTTGTTTCGATTGAACGAGAAGCATTCAAATATGTACGGGCAAATCTGAACAAAGCTAATATCTATGCGTTTGGCATTGGTAACTCAGTTAACAGATTCTTGATAGAAGGTTTGGCTCGTGCCGGGAATGCAGACCCTATCATTGTCACGAACCAAGCCGAAGCACCCAAAATGGCAGATAAATTCAAGCATTATATTGAAGCACCTGTTCTTACGAACATCAAGGTAGATTACGGCAATCTTGATGTGTATGATGTAGAACCCTCTGCTATTGCTGATGTAACTGCACAGCGTCCGATAGTGGTTTTCGGGAAATGGCGTGGGAAGAATATTGGTAAAGTGAAGCTAACCGGAATGACTTCAGATGGGGCACTTGATATAAGTGTAGATATTGGAGCATCACCAATAGCTCCCGAACATAGCGCGCTCAAATATCTATGGGCAAGGAATAAAATCACGATGATTGAAGATGAATCAAACCAACGTCCAACTACCGACGAGCGTAAAACCATAACTGACATTGGCTTGCAGTATAATTTGCTGACAAAATACACTTCGTTTGTGGCGATTGATTCCATAACTCCCGTGATAGTCGCTAAGTCGGTAGAGCCGAAACCTGCTGTTTCCAATACAAATAATTTTAAAGTAAGTGCAAATGCCACTACGACTGCAGGAGGAGATTTAACAGGTGGATATCCGAATCCAACAATTAGTGGCGAGGTTTTAGAGAAAGCCCGTAAATTCGAGAAGGATAGTAAATCTCAAAAGATTAAAAAAGGAACTGCAAAAACTCAAAAAGATGATAAGAGCCAAAGTAATGATGATTTTTCAACTACTTACCCTGCTGGACCTGTAGGAGGAGATTTAACAGGTGATTATCCGAATCCACAAATTGCAGAAGGAGCAGTACGAACCAATCGTATTTATGACAGTGCGGTTACAACTCAGAAGTTACGAAATGGCTCTGTAACTACAGAACAAATTCTTGATGGAACAATGACTGAAGTAGATATTGCAAACTTTACAATCGTAAATAACAATATCGCTCTCAATACAATAAGACCTTCAAATTTAGGAACTACTCCAGCCGGAATAGCTCAAAACAGACTTTTGATGGGATGGGGACCAACCGCTGCGGATAGTTTGGTTTGGCTGAATCAGTCAAATGCTACTGAACAAGTATTGGGTTGGAATGGTACAACTTCAAATTGGAGGAGAGTGCCTGTTGAATCACTCAATTCACCTGCTTTAGGTGCTACTTCAACTACACAAACTGCACTTAACAGGAATAGATTACTTATTGGTATCGATCCTATTAGCAAGGATACTTCCAGAGGATGGTTAAATACTCCATCTCCAAATGGATCTGTTCTTCGTTATAATAGCGGAACTGACGTAATTGAATGGGATGCAAACAACAAATTGTTCTTCCCTATTGATGGAGATACAACAATTAATTTGTCTCTAGCTCCACCGATGATTCGTTTGACAAACCGAGGTGACGCTCCTACGTTAATTCTTCCAAATAACGGAGTGGTGGATGCATCTCATGCATTGCAATTAAACCAACCTCAAAAAGCACCTGATGACAGTATTAGAGTACAAATGGGCACGTCTGAACCTGCTGCAACGCAAAATGGGAGAACTACTGACTACACAAAAGTTGCCCGTGAAACAGTTCAAAGTGTAGTACCACTCACAGCTGGAGCTCAATCATCCGGAAATGGTTTTGAAGTACGAGGCAGCCGGGCTGCTGAAACTAATGTTCGAGTACAAGGAACTGAGTTTTCTGATTCGGTTACTGGAAGCAGCACTTCCAGTATTTCCAAGTATTCCGTTAGTGAGGATCAGGAATCCAACCCACTTGTACCTACCGGGAAAAGGCCAATAAAATATATAGGTCTGATCTCGACAATTAATACAGGATGGCTTAGCAGTTACAAACCCAATACACTGTATAGCAGCCAGTTTTCCGAACTTACTCACGAGACACAGTACGCATATTCAATCGGACTGCGCGGTGAATACAAAATAGGAAACTACCGATACTCATTACCTTCTATTTCGGCTGACATAATGTTCGGACGGCTAAGCTTCAATCACACAGGAAAAGATTCAGTTACAGCTTCTTCTTCAGAACGGATACAAGGTAATTATGCACTCTCTATTAAAGCATCTTCATTGACATTGAACTTACAGTATAATCATGTGTTGATTCCAAATGAGCAGCTCTTTATTTTCGGAGGAATTTCAACAAACTACCTATTCAACGTTGAGCATTCATACAGCGTATCGGCTATCAAACCAATCCAGCCGAATGCTTCCGTAGCCGGAACATCCGATAGCGGTCGAACTCTTCAATATATAGACGCTTCTACAGCTTCGCTCAATAAACTGCAATTTGGAATTACAGGTGGGTTGCGTTATGATATTTTCATAGGGAGAAAATCTATTTTCGGCGTTTTCTCACAGATTGAATACGGATTAACAGGAATTATCCAAGGCGGGAATGAACGTCCGATTGTACTGCGAGCAGGTGTAGTTTGGACATTTGCTTTCTAAACTGAAACAAAGTCCGCGATTTCATACGATAGAATACATTGTAAGGATAGTTCTTTGCGCAGGGTCTTATCACCACACCTGCTGAAGAGCTATCCTTTTTTATTATTTGAGTCTAATCACAGAATGATTTTTGAGTTTTTATGAAAAAATTAACGGGAAGCAGAACAAACACCGTATTTTTGTAGGATAACAATAGTTAAATGAATAATAACCGATAAAAACTATGAAAATTCCCCTATCAAAACTTGCTCATGCCCGTAGTGGCGATAAAGGCGATGCAGCTAATTGCGGCGTAATTGCTTATAAAGAAGAATGGTATCCCCTTTTGAGTGAAATATTGACAGCAGAACGCGTTAAAAAACATTTTGAAGGTATCTGCCTCGGTGAAGTGGAGCGCTTCGAAATGCCAAATTTATGGGCAATCAATTTCTTGATGCACAATACACTTGGCGGAGGTGGCACAGTTTCGTTGAAATTGGATGCTCAAGGGAAGACAATTGCAACGGCTATGTTGATGATGGAAGTGGAAGTGCCGGATACGTTGTTTAGTTGATAGGTTTAGAGAATTAAATACTTTAAAATACAAGCATATACGTCTGTCATTCAGAGGGAGTCTTCGACCGAAGAATCTCAGTTTAGACGACTCTTGAGTATTAAGTATTTGCTTAGTAAAATCTCTTTTAAGCCGTTTGTCTGCGCTTTTCTTTTTCCTCAATAACCACAATAGTACTTGATGTAATTCTCGAGATTCTATTAAACTGAGATTCTTCGGTCGAAGACTCCCTCAGAATGAACTGGCGCAAGATTAATACTTTAAACTACATACGTCGAATTATTTATCAAGACCTATTAACGAAATCACCCTCCGCACAATCCAATTCAACAGCGCAAGCGGAAAGCAGATTATTGCTGATATTCGCTCTATTGAGGATGGGAATAAGAAGCCAATCGTATTAGCCTTGCATGGTTTCAAGGGGTTCAAAGATTGGGGATTCTTCCCGTTTGTTTGCACCGAACTGGTGAAACGGGGTGCTATCAGCATTTGTATTAACTTTTCTTTGAATGGCTATGTAGTAGGTTCGGATAAAGTGGAGAATCCCGACGACTTTGCCCGCAATACAATTTCTTTGGAAGTTGAAGAAGTAATGCTGACAGTGAGTAAAATACTTGACAATTCTCTTTTGGAATCGTCTAACTGGAACGGAAATATTTTTCTGCTTGGTCACTCGCGCGGCGGCGGAGTTGCACTCCTTTCTGCAGCAAAAGACCGTAAACACATACAAAAAACAGTTGTTTGGAATTCTGTCGGCACATTTGAACGCTTTACTGAACGTCAAAAAAAGATTTGGCGAGAAACAGGGACATTTCAAGTAGAAAATTCGCGCACCCACCAAACCCTTGGCATGAATATTGACTTCCTAAATGACATCGAAAGTCACTCGGATGAATTTTCCTTGCTTGCAGCTGCAAAGGAACTTGATTCCTCTCTCCTTA
>CALMMI010000706.1 GCA_937868245.1 uncultured Ignavibacteria bacterium
CATGCACCAAACGTAATAAATATAAACAATCATGTCAAGGCAGTTGTTACAACTGCCTTTCTTTATGAAAGTCTATAAGGAAATATTAGTTAGTTAATTTAGAATAAAAATATAATGACATTCATACCTACAGAAGCAGATAATTTACGTGCAATTAGGCATGTAAATTTTGAAGTTCAAAATTTTACCTTATTATCAGCAATTTTAGTATTTAACGATGATGTTATAAATAAAACACCATTAAGGAACATTGTACTAAGTTATTGGGTAATTCTCTTTAGAAGTACAAAGGATTTTTTTAAAGATTATTCTTCAAAATCTCCTGACGATATACTTGCGTATCATTTTCTGATAAATAAGAATCAATTAGTAAACATAAGACCTGTGAATCTTGATGCAGAAGCCAAAAGAGCTAATAAAATGGCAGCACATCTTACATATTCACGTGACGAAAATATTGATAATAATACGGACAAATGGAACATTCCAAAAATTTATCAGGAAATAGTCACAAAATTTAATCTGTTCATTACTACTTTAGAGAATGAGAGCCCAAATGTGTATTCTAGCAAATTTTGGAAAATGCCAACTACAATAATAGAATTGTCGGAATTTTACAATAAAGATGAGATGGACATTAATATATCTAAGCTAAAAATAATTATTGAACTGAATAAATTTCCTTCCAATGCTTATAGTTCAACTAGTCCTATTATGCCTCATTGATGAAAGACAGGAGTTTTTCTATAGAGCGCGTTGCCATGTATTAAAACACAACAAAGCCACTGTAGTTTCTACAACTGTTATTCAGTGTAGACGCTTATAAGGAAGGTCGGTTGTAACAACCGACCTGACCTAAAATTGATTTTACATCTATTCAACGCACGGCAGTATACACCTGAGTTGACATAGGTTGAAGTCATTTATCTAAATCAGCTTCATGAACAGGCTTTACAATATTCCCAACCTGCTCCATCACCTCCGAAATCCTAACTGCATTCTCCACCCTAAATTCCCCAATCGCAGTCCTCCTGAGTGCAGTAAGATAACCGCCACAGCCTAACAAAGCCCCTATATCCCTCGCTAGTGAACGGATATATGTACCTTTGGCACAGTCCACAGTAATATGGATATAGGGAAGGTCAATTTTGGTAATGGTAATTGAGTAGATCGTAACTCTCCGTGGCGGGAGGTCAAGCTCAATTCCTTTGCGTGCGAATTTGTAGAGTGGTTGCCCATCTTTTTTGATAGCCGAGAACATGGGAGGTATTTGGTCTATTTCCCCGACGAACTTTGTGCAAGCGTTTGCTATATCAACTTCTGTAATATGTTCAACAGGCAGGATGTTTTCTTCGGGAGCTTCCGCATCATCGGTTTTGGTGGTAGCGCCGAGTTTTATAATTGCTTCGTATTGTTTGGGTGCATCTTGGAATGTGTTGATACTCTTGGTCATTTTCCCGAAACAGAGTATAAGTAGCCCTGTTGCAAGGGGATCTAATGTACCTGCATGTCCTGTTTTTTTGATACGGGTAAGTGAGCGCATTTTAGCTACTACGTCGAAGGAAGTCCAGTCGGTGTCTTTATCGATAAGGGCAACTCCGCCGCTGGTTGTAGCTTCGAGTTTCCATGCTTCGAAATCGTGTAGAGTGGTTCGGTCAAGGAACATGGTTTATTCGGTTGGCTCAGAGTCCGTTTCATCATCGTCGGAAACGGTTTCCTCAGTGTAAGGTTTACGTCCGGCAGCTTCATCATCGCGTTTTACTTTGTCGAGCAAAGCTTGGATACTATCCATTGCATCTAATGTATCATCTAGAAAAAAACGTAAATCCGGCGTACTTCTTAACGTAAGTTTTCCGGCGATAGAATGGCGTATTCTTCCCTTTTCGTCCTTAATACGGTCTAATACTTTAGCAGCTGATGCTTTTCCACCATACACACTAAGATAAACCGTCGCAATCTTCAAATCATCTGATACTCGCACAGAGGTAACGGTGATTAACCCCGCAGACATTTCAGAGGCAATTCTCCGAAGTGGATCTGAAAGATAATCACGAATTAAACCGGCTACTTTTTGTGTGCGAATGGACATGGATTTGTATTTTTTTACTTTAAATTACTAAACCTTGAAGGTTTTCGGAAACCTTCAAGGTTTTTTAGTATTACTTACGACAACTTACGTTTGATTTCTGTCAATTTGTAGCTTTCGATGATATCACCCTCTTCTATATCATTGAACCCGGCGAGAGCAACACCGCATTCATATCCTGCATCTACTTCGCGTACATCGTCCTTAATACGTTTAAGTGAATGAAGCGAACCTTTGAAAATCGGAAGTCCTTCACGCAGAAGTCGTACTTTGTCATTTCGGGTAATTTTACCGTGTTGAACATAACAACCTGCAATAACACCCACACGGCTAATTTTGAACACCTGACGTACTTCCACCGTAGCAGTAATTTCTTCTTTAATATCAGGCTGCAATAGACCTTCGAGGGCAAGGTGAATTTCGTTAATACAGTCGTAGATAATGTTATAGATACGAATATCGACACCTTCATTTTCGGCTGCCTTACGGGCAGCACCGGAAGGAGAAATATTAAAGCCGATGATAACTGCATTTGAAGCTGCGGCGAGCATCACATCCGATTCGGAAATCGTACCCACACCCTTGTGCAAGATACTTACCTTGGCTTCGTTGCTTGATAGTTTCAATAATGAATCGCACAATGCTTCCACAGAACCACCCACGTCACCCTTGATAATAAGACGTAATTCACGTGCACCGCCTGCTGATATATCACGGGATATATCATCAAGTGTAATATGACGCACTTGTTTGAACTGCTGCTCACGTTTGAGCATTTGGCGTTGTTGTGCTACATCGCGGGCTTCGCTTTCAGAGTTGCGCACTGTGAATATATCACCTGCCTGGGGAAGACCGTCGAAACCTGCCACTTGTACTGGTACGGACGGCAATGCCTGTTCTACCCTATTGCCCCGTTCATCATACAATGCTCTTACACGACCTGCAAACATACCTGCTACGAACGGATCGCCCACTCTTAGCGTACCTTTTTGTACAATAACAGTCGATAACACACCCTTACCTTTATCAAGGTGGGCTTCCACCACAGTTCCACGGGCATTTCTATTTGGATTTGCTTTCAAGTCCAAAATTTCAGCTTCAAGAATAATCTTCTCGAGCAATACATCCACATTCAAACCTGAACGGGCAGATACTGCCGCACTTTGGTATTTACCGCCCCAATCTTCCACAAGTACATTACGGTCGGCAAGCTGCTGCTTAATTCTATCTGGATTTGCTTCAGCACGGTCAATTTTATTGATTGCAACCACAATCGGCACATTAGCTGCTTGTGCGTGGCTGATAGCCTCGATTGTCTGAGGCATCACACTATCGTCGGCAGCTACAACCAGCACCACAATATCCGTTACTTTAGCACCACGGGCACGCATAGCCGTAAACGCTTCGTGACCCGGAGTATCGAGGAACGAAATGGATTTACCATTCGGTAAATCAACGTGATATGCACCGATGTGCTGGGTAATTCCCCCTGCTTCACCTGCTACCACATTTGCATTACGGATAAAGTCGAGAAGCGATGTTTTACCGTGGTCCACGTGTCCCATGATTGTAACAATCGGCGGACGTGGTACGAGTGTTTCTTCATCATCTTCATCATCCTCCATAACCTGGGCATCAACTTCATCAAGGAATTCGATTTGGTAACCGTAATCATCAGCGATAAGGGTGATTGTATCTTTGTCAAGACGCTGGTTAATAGAAACCATAAGTCCCAACTTCATACATTTCATAATAATATCGGCTGAGTTTACTCCCATCAGATTGGCAAGTTCACCGGTGGTCAAGAATTCTGTAATACGGAGAATTGTTGACTCACGTTCTATATCTTCCATCCGTTGGAGTTCTTTTTCCTCACGTTCAAGTTTCTTACGCTGACGTAATTTATTCCGTGAACTCACCGCAGAGGTTTCTTCCATACCCTGGCGAGTTTCGCGTATTGCGCGTGCTATTTCTTCTTCGGTAATCGCTTCACGTATTGATTTTTTGCGTTTTTTCTTTTTATCGATAACCTTTATTTCCTTAACAGGACCTTTAGGTTTTGCAGCTCCTCCAACACCTGTTGTTGCGGCAGCCGGTTCACGAGGTTTTATCGGTTTTTTGTTTGCTCTTGCACTTTCTTCTTCTTCGTATGCTTTGGTACGGAATACATTCGTATTTACTTTCTTTGCACCTGGTTCAGTACTCTGTACTTTTGAAGAAACAGTGGTACGGATTGGAGATGGCGGAGGAGTAAGATCTAATTTACCTACGATTGTCAACCCGCGAAGCTGAGGTTTTACGCCTGCTTCATATTCCACTTGAACAAACTTCTTGCGTTTGCGTTTGTGGTGTGCATCTCCGCTTTGCTCATCGGTTTGTTCAGCTTCTGCAACCGGCTCACTGGGAGTTACAACATCCTCGACAACTTCAACGGGTTCAGAAGTAACAATTGCGACTGGTTCCTCAATCGGTTTTGGAACTTCTACAGGAACTTCTTTCTCTATAATTACCGGGGCAGCTACAGGTTCAATTTTCTTTGGTAACTCAATCTTTACTTCCTGAACAGGAACCGGTACAGGCTCTTGTTTTGGAGCTGCTACAACAACTGGCTGCTTCTCTTCAACAACTATCGGCTCAGAAACAATTTCTTTTGCAATAGGCTCGTTTACCGGAGGGATAGGAGCCGGTGGAATCTCCGGTGAAGAAACAGGGGGCTTTACTGCAGGCTCAACTACTGCTGCAACTGAAACAGGAGCAACCGGCTCATGTTCAACAGCTACAGCTTCATGGCGCACAATATTATGCTTTTCTAATTTCTCCCGTTGTTTTTCGACAGCTTTTTGCTCTTTCTCGAACTTACCCATAACCAGCGAAACCATTTCTTCCGAAAGGGATGCAGTAGGCTTGTTCTCGATGGTAATTCCTTTAGTCAAAAGGAATTCCACGATAGCGTCTTTACCGATATTGAGCTGCGAAGCCAGCTTGAATAACCTTGTACCTTGTTGTGCAGACATACTTCAATAATAATGAGGTGCAAAAAATTGCAATGAAAAATTCGTCGTATGGAAATCTATCGGTTTTATTCGATAGCAAATCCATTCATTCTTTAACCATTCGTTAATGGTTGTGGGGGATCATTATTTTCATCACCTGACTCGATAGTATCATCACCATCTGTTAAGTGTGAAAGCAAGATTTTCTTGCGAATAATCGGATCTTCGTCTTCATCGAATTCAGTAAGCATCAGCGAACGGATTTCGAGTAATATTTCTTTGGTCATACCTTCGATTTGAAGGAGTTCCATTACATCGGCATCAAGAAACTCACGTGCTGTGTCAATTCCAAGATTAATAACCTTGTCGTACATTTCGCGTCCGAGCTCTTCGCGGAATTCGATAAGCTCGATATCCTCGCCGCCTTCTTTAATAAGCGTAATGGAATATCCGGTAAGTTTCGATGCCAGGCGCACATTTTGTCCGTTCTTACCGATTGCAAGCGAAACCTGCTCGTCAGGCACAGTAATTGTAGCTTGACGTGTCTCGGGAGAAATCATTATACTATTTACTTTTGCAGGACTTAACGCACGTGTAATAAAGACTTTCGGGTCAGCTGAAAATTCTATCACATCAATGCTTTCGTTGTTCAATTCACGTACGATTGAGTGAATACGAATACCCTTCATACCAACACATGCTCCAACCGGATCAACTCTTTCGTCGAATGAAAGCACAGCCACTTTTGCCCTTTCGCCCGGATCACGGGCGATTGCCTTAATTTCTATAATTCCGTCGTACACTTCAGGAATTTCAATTTCGAACAATCTTGCCAAAAATTCATCTGCCGAACGGGAAAGGATAATATCCGGTGTCCCGCTTCCTTGTTGGCGTCGCACTTCTTTGATAACAGTACGGATAGTTTGATTTTTTTTGTACTTTTCGTTGTGAATCTGCTCTTCGCGGGGAAGGCGCATTTCCACTTTATTGTGCATTATAAGCAATCCGCTCGGACGTACCTGATAAATTTCACCAATAAGAATTTCCCCTACTTTGCTGTTATATTCATTGAAGACATTATCTTTCTCGAGGTCTCTGATTCTCTGGTTAAGTGTTTGTGAAGCAAGAGTAATCATCCGGCGACCAAAGTTGTCGGCAATATTATCCAATGTTATTTCTTCGATGAATTCATCGCCAAGTTCATACGGCTCTTTTGTTCTTTTTTGAACTTCTTCGATGTCAATTTGCAGTGCGTCATCCCAAGGGTCATCAACAATTTCACGGGTAAGGTAAATTTCGATGTCGCCTTTTTCCATATTCACGATAATATCAAAATTAGCTTCCTGTCCGTATTTTTTACGTACCAGAAGCGAGAGAGTCTCTTCGAGAATACCTTGAAGAAGGTCACGGTCAATGCCTTTTTCGCGTGCCATTTCAGCGAATGCTTCAATAAGCACTTTTTTGTCAAATTTGGGTTTTACTTTACGACGTGCTGCCATTGCTTCAGTTGAGAATGTGAATAAACAATTTTTTTGAAGTAAAAGATAGTATGTATATTACTGAAAATAATCTAATTTATGCGAATGAAATTACAACTTTCGACGAAACGATATCAGAAAATGGGATGGTAATTTCATTTGCAGTTTCGTCTGCTGTTGCCTTCAAAGGCTTTGAAGTCTTTAGTCCCAACGTTATACTTTCTGCATCAGCAGAAATAAGCTTACGTTGAATTTTTGTTTTATTTTTGAGTGTGCATTCCAAGACTCGCCCTATGTGCTTAGAATATTGCCATGGAAAGCGAAGAGGTTGGTCTGCTCCAGGTGATGACACTTCAATCTGTGAAACCTTAGAAAGAAATTCATCCGTTTCGGAAAGGTCATTCAGAGATTTACCGATATTTTTGCAATGTGAATGAACTATTCCCGTTTCGCTGTCAATAAAAACTTCCAGAAGCATTTTCTGCGGACTTCCCCGCAACACAGCTTCAAGCAAATGAACCTCGTTCTCTTGGCAAAGTTTTTGGAGATATTCTACAATATGGTCGGGAAGAGTTAGTTTCACCAATTATATGCCTCAGCTCTGATAAAGATAATGTTAATAAAAAATGGGCTTGTTAGCCCATTTCATCATTTTCCGTATGCAAATATACAAAATCTCGGGTCTTTTCCCAAACTAATTCTTGCTTTTTCATGCGCTTTCTCTTTCTTTTGTTCATAGGATTTGTTACGCTTGCTACCATTTGTTCATCTCAAACGACCAAATCTGATACAGCAGCCCGCAAAGTGCGTGAAATTCAAGTGACTGCGCCTCGGTCTCAATCTGCCAACAGTTCATCTTTTTCTCCAAAATCCCTACTCTCTCACGAAGAAATTACCCAATTAGGTGCGTTGCAAGTATCCGATGCCGCCGCAACAATTCCGGGGGTATTCATAAAAAATTACGGTGGAATAGGCGGGATCAAAACAATATCCTTACGGGGAACTACATCACAGCAAACATTGATACTTCTCGACGGTGTACGCCTCACCTCGGGTGCAAACGGGACAGTTGACCTGAGCGGTCTTCCCCTCTCGTTTTTTGATGAAGTTGAAGTATCACGCGGCGGCAGCTCTGCTCTGTTTGGCGGGGGTGCAATTGCAGGAGTAGTTAATTTGCGCTCTTCAAGTAATCATTCAAACGCTGCCAGCAATCGGTTTTCTGCAAATGCAGAAACTGCGCTTGGTTCATTCGGCGAAATGCACAACGTGGCTCATATAGGATTTTCGGCAATAGGTGCACGATGGAACATCGGCGGTGAATACCTTTCTTCTAAAGGAGATTATCCCTTCCATACCCTCCAATTTGGTAAAGACACAACCGTAGAGCGTTCAAATTCGGACTTTCAGAATATTGGTGTGTTTACCTCAGCTACCTATGAAATTGGTAGTTGGACCGCAAGCAGCAAGCTATTCCTAAAAAACTCTAACCGAGGCTCACCCGGTGCCGTATTGCAAGGAAATATCGAACAAACCTCAGCACGGTTGAAGGAAAACGAAGCTCTGATGATTCATTCGGTTTCAACAAAAACTTCTCAAAATTCTACTCTAACCCTTGCCGCATCATCCCGGTATGGAGAATTACATTACAGAGATAAAGACGCAATTTTTCGTGGACCGGATGGTGAAAACGACCTTTTTATTACACGCGAAATAATGGCTTCTGCAAGGATGGAATGGTTTACGGGTTTTATGCACAGCGGATTATCGTCCGAATGGACGTATTCCGATTTACGTGGGAACTCCCTGCAACCCGAAGTGGGGGCTTTCGTTGAAAGAGCTACTTTTTCACTTGCAGGTAATCTTGACAAGGAAATTACGCTTGACTCTTCATTCATACTTGCTGCTCAATTGCAATCAAGATTGGATATAAATTCTCTGGGTAAAAATGCCTTCTCTCCCCTTGCCGGACTTATCCTCCGGCACAACGATATTCCTCTCCGGTTAAGAACATTATGGAGTTACAATTTCCGTTTGCCTAATTTCAATGAGATGTACTATCTAAACTTCGGTACGGCTTCGCTCCACTCCGAACGGGCGCAATCCTTTAATTTGGGACTTGTTTGGGATATTACCCCTAACTTTCAAGCCGAGGCGGAAACTTTTG
>CALMMI010000707.1 GCA_937868245.1 uncultured Ignavibacteria bacterium
CCTCTCAATTGATTATTCGCGGAAGTGGACCAGACCAGAATCTTATCATCATGGATAATATAGAGGTATTTAATCCATACCGGTTGTATGGTTTTGTATCCATGTTCAATCCGGAAACGGTGAGCGGGATTACACTCATGACCGGAGGTTTCCCTGCTAAATATTCAGACCGTCTTTCGGCTGTGCTGGATATTACAAACCGGGTTGGAACAAAAGATAAAGTATTCACAGGTATGGCTAATGTGAGTTTGACCAACGCAAATCTTGTAGTGGAGGGAGCATTACCGTTTTGGGATGCTTCGTGGATTGTATCCACAAGACGTACGTATTATGATTTGATAGCCGGACCGATAGCGAAAGCATCCGGTGCGGTGGATGGTGATATTGCACTGCCCAATTTCCGTGATATTCAAGCTAAAATTGCATTTTCTCCATTCGAGAATCATACATTCTATCTTAATGGTATTTCAAGCCGCGATAATACGGAGCTTACAAGCGGTGCTTCGCGTAAGCAAGCGGACAGTATCAGTATCTTTGATAAGTCATTTAATGATGTTGCAGGATTAACATGGGTGTGGTCGCCTACTACAAAACTGATTACTACTACCACGCTTTCATATTATCAGAATACGGGTGCAAATAATTTTGGAGGGGAAGGCGGCAGCAATTCACTGTTCGGTGATACAGTCACTCGTGAGAGTTTGGAGAAAATCCAAGATTCTTTACGAAAATTAGGGTTGGAAGTACCACGGCTCTATAGCATAGAAGGCAGCACAAGTTTTAACTTCAAAAAGACATCTATCAAATCGGATGTTAGTTGGAATATCTCGCCCGAGCATCTCATAGAAGTAGGTGGAGCTGTTGATTTTATCACAACAGGGGTAAATTTCGAAATTATTTTCGACCCCAGGTTAAAGGCACTTCGTGCATCCAATCCGCGAATAGCCGCCTTGCCCGAATCATTCGGTACATCGATAGACTATTTACGAACAAATGTTTATGTTCAGGATAATATTAAGATCACAAAAGATCTTACCGTTCAGCCCGGACTTCGGTTCGATCGTTTCGAGATAATTGACCGTTCTTATATTTCTCCGCGTCTGTCGGCATCGTATGCGCTTGACCCCACTACTACTCTGCGCGCAGCATGGGGAATTTACTATCAATCACCCGGGTATGAAAAGCTTTTCGACCGTCAGGTGTTTCTTGATTTAACAACGTCGGCAGTACAAACGCTCAAAGCTGAAAAGGCAACTCATTATATTTTGGGACTTGAACGGATGATTACTCCCGAATGGCAAGTGAGAGTAGAAGGCTATTATAAGAATTTTGACGATTTGATTCTCCAGCAAAAGCTAAAGGGAACGAATTACAGAACCGAACGTATCGAAGGTATGGATATAACAAAACGGGAAGGATGGACAGCTCCTATCGCTTTCGTGGGTGATTCACTTACTACTACACCAATCAACAGCGCAACAGGAAAAGCGTATGGAGTGGAATTTTTCCTGCAAAAAATGCAAACCACAGGTGATAACCCGTTTTATGGATGGCTCTCGTATTCGTATGGATTTGCAAATCGTTACCGCGACGGGTTTACGATTCCTTTTAATTTCGACCGTCGGCATAATTTGAGTATAACCGGTGGGTGGAAAGCCAACTCCTGGCTGGATGTAAACTTTACTTGGAGCTATGGTTCAGGGTTCCCATGGACAAAACCGGTAGGAGTTAAGCCGCGCATTATTCAGGAAAAAGATACGGTTACCGGCATGAATGTAGCAAAAATCGATGTAGATTGGCGCGGAGTTGTGTTTGCAATCGACAGGGGAGGCGATGAGAACCTTAATCAGGCTCGATTGCCCGATTATCACCGTCTGGATATTCGCGGTACAACCTACGCTGAATGGTTCGGGTGGAAATGGAGCTTTTATCTTGATGTAATTAATGTTTACAACAGGAAAAATATCCTATCGGAAAATTATAATATAAATCGCGAGACACTCGAAATAGAAACACGCCAAACGTCTATGCTGCCAATTTTGCCGACGATTGGTTTTAGCGTGAAGTTCTAAAGGTGGTTTACTCGCAGAGTTTTATAGTTGATGTTATAATAAGGTATCCTTAGTTACCATTCAAATGTTTGACATATCGATAAAACTGAGTAACTTTACAAAAGCACAATGCCAAGTTAGTGATGCATTACATACGTTAAAAGTATCATTTACAACATATAAATATTAACTACAACATGATATCAATCAATCCCTTAGACATTCCTCATGCTGAGCGACATTCCATTTTACTGTCGGGTGTTGCCCCACGACCGATTGCACTGGTCTCTACCATGGATTCCAATGGAAACGTGAATCTTTCTCCATTTAGTTTCTTCAATGCGTATGGATCGAAGCCACCGATTATTGCAATCGGACCAGCCTTTGGGGCAATGAGCGGCAAAGCCAAAGATACGTATTTGAATATCATTGAAACAGGTGAATGTACTGTAAATGCTGTGCAGTATTCGATGGTGGAGCAGATAAATCTTGCTTCCTGCGAGTATGAACGTGGTGTAGATGAATTTGTTAAATCAGGGCTTACCAAACGTGCAAGTGATATTGTACGTCCGCCAATGGTGGCTGAATCACCGTTTGCTTTGGAATGTAAGTTTTTAGAAAACATTCCGCTTGGTCGTGATATAGGTGGCAATGGGAATTTAATGCTGCTTGAAGCCGTCCGCTTCCATTTTGCAGAATCTGCTTTGGTTGAGGGTAAACTTCACCCGCAACGGTTGGATTTGGTTGCGCGCATGGGGTATAATTGGTATGCGCGTGCATCGGGTGATGCAGTATTCGAACTTATGAAACCGAGATGGAACGGAATCGGATTTGACAGTCTTCCCGAGGAAATCCGCACGAGCGAGATACTATCCGGCAATAATCTTGCAAAACTTGCAGGAGTAAAGGAATTACCTGTAAAGGATGTAAATTTCCCAAATTTCGAAAATCTTCCGCCGGCTGATTCTTTCGAAATTGAACTTCAGGCACATAACCCTATAGGAGCATTATATGCTGCATATTCACAGAATATTCAGCTTGACTTGAGAATCCGGCACAGGATTGCAAAATCATTCCTCGAAAACGGTGCAACAAATGAGGCATGGCAAACGCTTCTATTATAAAATTCCCGTAGTAACAAATTCTAAAAGTTTATGATAAAAACGAGGGTGATATTCGGTCTGTTAAGTATATTAATTTGTGCTGTAATAGGCTGGTGGGCTGTCCATTTTTTTTCGAGTTCTTCACTTCATAACAACGAGCCGATTTACCTTCAAAATGTAAATTTTGAGTATCAGAAAGGATTCTTTGCATTGTATAAAACTACTCATGCCGATGTGGTTATGTTCGGGGATTCCCACATGTTCGGCATTAACTGGAATGAAGCACTTGCACGCGAGGGGGTAATCAATCGAGGAATACGGGGTGATGTTACAGAGGGCTTTCTCCAACGATTGGATGAGGTGTTTAACCTTCATCCAAAAGTTTGCTTCGTGATGGGCGGGATTAATGATTTGTATGCTAATATACCAGTTAAAACAATTGTTAAGAATTATTTTAAAATGGTAGAAGAATTACAAAGCAAAAACATTACAGTCGTTATTCAAGCAACATTGTATGTTGGTACCGACAGGGAATCGTATAGCCAAAAGAATAAAGAAGTCACAATCCTCAATACCGAACTCCGCAACTATGCACTCAAGGAGAATATCAGGTTTATTGATATAAATCCCATGGTGTGTGAAAATACCGTTCTTAACTCCAAGTTTACCGTCGATGGATTGCATTTGAATGCAGGTGGCTATGCGTTATTAATCCCTGAGATTGAGAAGGCACTTGTAAGCAACGGGTTGTAGAAAAGTTAGGAGTAGACGTGTATGCTTTCCAATATCTTGATGTAAGAAACAGTACGCCGTATTAGTACATTTGGTTCTCTGACAATTTTTGCTTTAGTATATACAAATCCCCTCGTTCCCCTTTAACAAGGGGATGACGTAGGTTCTGCTATTCTAAAGACTTTTCTTGTCTCCCCCTTGTTAAAGGGGGATTAAGGGGGATTTCTGCGTTTGCTGAAACCACAAAAATTGTCTGCGAATCATATATTATATCTGTCAGTACTTACTATTTCCTTAGTAATCTTCGTTGTTATCCAAGTCTAAAGTAGGATTCTCCGGTGTTCCCAAAAGATCTAATTTTGCCATCATTCCAACACCTTCTTTCCGCTCTACAAGATTAAAGTACTGAAGTGCATGAGCGGTAATCGTCATGGCATTAAGAAGCAAACTTCCACCAACTGCAATCACACCCGCCACAGTAAAAGCAATTTGATATCCTATACCAACGTTAAAAAGATCGGAGCCGTCTGCTGAATGTCCTGCCTGAGGTATGATGGTAATGATAGCAACAAAATACAGTACATATAATGGAATCATAAAGATAACTCCAACCGTGCCTTGAATCATACTAACCACGAAATAATAACCGAACGTTACCCAGAAATTACTTTTAATCAGATAGAAACAACGTTTAATTCCTGCAATTGCTTCAATATTTTCCGTCATACGCATCATAGGAAACAATGAAAGCATTGTTGCTACATATACTGATACGGGCATCCCAACAAATATAAAGAGAAGGAAACCTGCAACAACAACCCCAACACCGCCTCCTAACCCACCAACAAGTGCTGACATCGCATATAGAATGAAAAACGGGACTGAAATTGCTAAACTAACTACATTGATAATAATAAAATTAGAAATGTGCATTGAAAAATGAGATGAGATTTTTGCCCATAAATATGACACCTCAAACTCTTCAACGTATCCGTCCATTGTAAGTTTAATATATTCGGTGGTAATGGCAAGAATAGCTGCTCCTGTTAGAAAATATGTAATGACCAGTACAATACTTTCAAGTGAGATTATGCCTATGTTCTCCGTAAAATTAAGAGAGTTAAGCGTTGTTCTTTGGAATGTACTGATAACTTCGGAAAGCAAAAACCCACCTCCAACTCCCAAAATAAGGATGAGCGGACCTGCTATCAATACTAAGGATTTGGAAAGATTTTTCCAGTTTTGTCTTAGAAACTCGAAGAGAGCTGAAAATGATTCGCCAAAATCACGTGTACGCCGAAATTCAAACGGTTGAGTAGTTGCCATTGTCTATTTTCCTTCTATAATATACAGATGTTGGAAATCATTTCAAAAATTAATAATATACTAAATTACAGGCTTACCTAAAAGTTGATGTCTTTATCATTATTGCAAATAAGTTAATAGTCCTCAGCAGTATCCGAGCTCAAGGTTGGAAATTCAGGAGTACCGATAAGTTCCAGTTTCGACATCATTCCTACACCCTCTTTCTGTTCAACAAGATTAAAATATTGAAGTGCGTGGGCTGTAACAGCCATTCCATTAAGAATCAACCCGAGACCTACCTCAACAATTTTTACCGCAACCAAAAATATTTGGAAAATAATTTTAAAACTGCCCATACCACCTTCACCGTCTGGGGTTTGCGGAAAAAGTAAAGGGGGTACTTCACTAATTATTAAATTGAGAGGAATTGCAATGGCATACAGAACAACCATCTGTATAATCCAAACCACGATATAAAATCCTACTGTTGCCCAAAAATGTTTTTTGATAAGATAAAAACTTCGTCTGATTCCGTCTATAATATCAATATCTTCCATTGTACGCATCATCGGAAGCAGCGTAAGAGCCGTTACTGTATAAGCAATTACGAACAGGGCTCCTAAAAATAAAAAAACGAAAATGGTAATCTTTGTATCTCTCTCGAAGCCTATAACTAATATTAATGCCGTTGCTATAATAAAGGGAATCATGGTAAGGGATGCTATACAGTTCATCATAAAGAAATTCCCTAAATGTCTGCTAAAACGGGCTTTAATCCTTCCCCATAACAGCGACACGGTAAATTGTTCTTTATCCTCGGCAGTCTCCATTGAATAACGGATGTACTCGCATACAATCGATAGGATAACTGCTAATGTGAAGAAGTAAATCAATACAAATAGTATTACCCCGAATATGAATATACCTATTTCTCCTGAAAACTGCTCAGGATTCGGATTCGCACCTGATAACGTAGCGACTGCATCCGATGTTCCTATATAACTGCTTGCTACACCAAGGATAAGGATTAAAGGACCGGCGATAAACAGCAACGACTTGAAAAGATTTCTTATGTTGTTTCGCAGAAACTCGGACAGGGCTGAAAAAGATTCACCAAAATCACGGGAACGGCGAAATTCAAAAGGTTGTGGAGTTGTCATAGATTGTTTTTCATTGATGAAAAGTGGTTGAATTGGATCAAATTTTATTATTGAATACACTGTAGGTTGTTTTCACCTACCCGACCTGTTTACATGTTTTCGCCGTTTAAAACATGTATGAATTGTTAACGAAGAAGAGTTCTCACAAAAAAAGTATTAATACTCATCGTCCATATCCACGTTTTCAGAATGAGACACGGGGAAGCCGATAAGTTCCAGTTTCGACATCATACCTACACCTTCTTTCTGTTCTACCAGATTAAAATACTGAAGGGAATTTGCAGCTAACGATAAAGAAGCGAGTAATATGCTACTCGTAAAGGAAATCGTGTGGGCTGCTATGAGAGCTATGCTAAAACCTAAGTCATTCTCAGCATATCCAAATACTGTTTCCGACGAATGCGAGGTTAGTCCCAGTTCGTTTATCACTAATAGGATTAAATCCGGAATCTCAAATACATAGGTAATTGTTGCTTGAATTATTCCGACTACCATATAAAACCCGAACGTTTGCCAGAACATATCTTTAATGAGGTAGAAACAACGTTTGATTCCATCTATTACTTCAACTTCTTCAACTGTCCGCATTATCGGAAATAAAGTGAGGGTGCAAAAGGTATATACACTGAAGTAAATAGTTGTTAAAGACAACGAAACCAAAAGCAAAAAATTTATTGTGGCATCCAATTCCAATAGTGAAATAAACCAAAAAAGCAGGGCAAAAGGTATGAGAATCAACAATATCGAAAAGTTAAGAACTAAGAAACTACCTATATGTCTCCAAAAGTTTTCTTTGATTTTTTCCAGTAGCATTACCACAGTAAACTGCTCAGTTTTGTTCGATGAGTTTAAGGTAAAAAGAATATATTCGCATACTATACCGAGAATCAATGTACTTGATACACAATATGCAAATATTAGAAAAAATGATTTAAATGCAATTGATTGAGTATTTTCTAAATAATCTATATTGCCGGATGCTATTATCTGAAATGAAGATGTTAAATCATCGATTAAAAAGCTATAGACAATCCCAAGAATGAGTGTAAACGGACCTGCTATGTAAATAAGGGATTTTGACAGATTCTTGAAATTATAACGGATAAATTCAAAAAGCCCGGAAAAAGACTCGCCGAAATCACGTGAGCGTCGGAATTCGAACTGTTTTGATGATGTCATTCTCTATCTTCCTTTCCAGATAAATTGGATAAAAAACAAAATAACCAAGAATAAATGCTAATGAAAAAAGAATAATGCTACCGCTCATATAAATCGGCATATCTGTATGCCTGGTTACAAAAGACTCCAAAAAACCGGCTATTATAAAAAACGGGACCAGGCCAATTATAATTTTAAGTCCTTGTTTTGCTCCCCGTACAAAACTTTGAGAACGGGAATATGTACCCGGAAATAAGATGGAATTTCCAACCGTAAGCCCTGCACACCCTGCTATTACTACAGCAGAAATCTCAATTGTACCATGAATCCAAATCACTAAAAACGACTGCCAAAAAAGTCCTTCCTGAATGAAAAAATACTGAAAAGAACCAAGCATAACTCCGTTATAAAAAAGCAGTGCCACCGTTCCGAACGAAAATAAAAAACCACCTACAAACTCGGTAAATGAAACCTTTACATTATTGATGGTAATACGAAAGAACATATCAAGTTCATCTTGTTTTTTATATACTGCAAGGGGATCTCCTTTCTTGACATTTTCGATGGTCATGTTTACATATTGGTCACCTAAGATTAACCGTACAAATGTTTCATCATTTGCTGCCGAAATCATACCGATTGCAGCTGATAAAAGGAAAATGCAGAATGATAATAATAAAAGCCTGTGCGACTGCCGAAACAAAAGAGGCAGTTCATATTTCCAGAAGGAGAGTACCCGCGAACGTTTCTCCTTTTTATTGCGATATATTTGCTGATGGGTGGCTGCAGCGATAGTATTGAGATATTTCGTAGTTTTGCTGTCGGGATAAAATGTACGTGCAAAAGAAAGGTCGTCGGTTATTTGTACAAACAGGTCTGCAAGATGGTCGGGATTTGTACCGCCTTTTTGGGTAAGGAGCGACTCAAACAATGCCCATTTTTCCTTGTTCTGCTTTAGAAAGGCGGCTTCACGCATAGATAATAAAAGTATATCTGAAAAATAGCACTGAATTAACGGCAAAAATAGAGAGAATTTATGGAATATGTACGTATAGATACTACACAAAATGTAGCAATAGATTATGAAGTTGCAAACTTAGGGGAAAGAATAGTTGCTTCCATTATTGATTATTTTATTTTGGGTGCTTATGTTATTGCAACATTTATGTTGATATATAGTTATCAAAATGTTGTTCCATTTCAGGAATCGTTAATTTACGTTCTGTTGCTTCCTGCTTTTTTTTATGATTTACTTTGTGAAATCTCAATGGGAGGTCAGAGTTTTGGGAAAAAGATAATGAAAATTAAAGTTGTGCGTTTGGACGGCGCACAGCCCACATTTGGTAATTATCTTATAAGATGGCTGCTTCGTATAATTGAAAGCGGCTTGGTTTGCTCTGGTGCAGTTCCACTGATAGTAATTCTTATCAATGGTAAAGGGCAAAGGCTCGGTGATATAGCAGCAGGAACTGCAGTAATAAAAATGAAACCGCGTGTTACCCTTAATGATGCAACCGTAGTTGAAATTAAGGAAGAATATGTGCCTCACTATCCCGAAGCTGCAAATTTAACAGATCGAGATGTCCAACTTATCAAAGAAATATTGCGGACAAGCGTCCGTGATAAAAATCACGAAATGCTGACAGCACTTTCGGATAAAGTGGAGGGTATTCTCGGGATAAAAGCAACAACCGGTCCCGAAACATTTCTGCGAAATGTATTGCAAGATTTTACATATTACACTCAGGGTACATAAAAAGTATCAGCCATTGTGGACATCCGTTTTAATCAAAAAAAATATATGACTCAACTCGACCGCTCAATCTCTCCAATATCACATAATTTTCCAACATTTACGTTCCCTCGTTTTACTGAACAATTCCTTGCAAACGGCATAAAAGTATATGTAGTGGAGGATACTTCGCAGCCTCTTGTCAGTATTGCCCTTACAGTAAAATGTGGCTCTACGTTTGAACCGATTGACGGCTTGGCACGGTTTACAGCGCGTATGTTCACCCGAGGTACTACTACAAGAACCGCCTCACAAATTGCAGATGAAATTGATTCGCTTGGTGCATCCATTTCATCTTCTGCAGGTTGGGATGCAGCTGAAACAAGCATAAATTGTCTGGCAGAATTTATTGATACAGCTACAGCCGTTATGGCAGATTGTTTCTGTAATCCTGTTTTTGATGAAGTTGAGATTGACCGTCTGCGTAAGCAATCAATTGCACAAGTACAGCAACTTGCCGCAGACCCCAACTACCTTAGTGCAACTGCATTTTATGGGGAAATATTTTCAGGACATCCGTATTCTCATCGCCGTCACGGTTCTTTAGATTCGTATAATAAGATTACTCGCGAGGATTGTATAAACTGGTATAACCACATACAAAACCAAGAGTGTTTCTTTATTGTTGCTGGGAATATTACAAATCAGGGTGCAATGGAGCTTCTCGAAAAACACTTTGGTTCAATGAAATATTCGCCCGAGTCACCTGCAATTGCCCCACGTGCGGCACAAACTACCAATAGGGTGGTTGCGATTGACAAACCCGAGTCCTTGCAAACTACGTTATACATTGGCTATAATACTATCGAAGCAAAACATCGGGATTACCCTGCACTTACATTGGCAAATAGTATTTACGGGGGAATGTTCTCTTCAAGAATAAACGAGCTTCTAAGGGAAAAACACGGGTTTACATACGGAGTACGAAGTTTGATAGATGACAGGAAGATAAGTTCAACCTTTATAGTTGTTACCAGTGTAGGTGCAGAATCAACTGCACAATCCATAAGGATTATTCTTGAAGAACTTGAACGTATGAAATTGGAAGCAGTAACGGTAGAAGAATTCCAAACAGCGAAACAGTATCTTCTCGGTTCTTTTGTTCGTGATATGGAAACTCCGCATGATGTATCCAATTTGCTGCAAACAATTGAACTGTATGATTTCCCTAAAGAGTATTATTCCGAGTATTTCAATACTATCGTTGCCCTTAGTCACGAAGAACTTTTCAGGGTACAACAACAGTATTTTAGAAGGGATAATATAGTAATTTCTGCTGCCGGCATACTGGAAGACTTAAAGTATCAGCTTGCTGAATTCGGGGAGGTTAAGGTTGTATCGTTGGATGGTGAGTAAAAAAACAGAATAAAGCAAATTCACGTTTTAGTATCAGAAGGTTGTATCATTTATTGTGATACGACCTTTTGCGTTTTACTTCTGTAAAATTTTGAATTTACATCCCGGCAGCACGAATTAAGTCTTCGTAAATACCCTTCTCGCTTGGGCGTTTCGCATTTGATGAGAAAATCTTTCCATATTTGTCGATGATAAAAAAAGTAGGTGCACCTTCAATTTGATAAGCCTTGGGTGCTTTGCCGTTGAATTGTGAAGAAGAATATAGATGCGCCCCACTTAAGCCTGTCCCATTAACATATTTCACCCATACATCTTCCGGTTTTTCGCTTGATTCCAACCATATTGAAACAAATTGAATATCTGGATTATCCTTAAATTTCTTTTGGAGTTCCATTAAGTGAGGAATTTCTTTTTTGCAGTAGGTACACCACGAACCGGTAAACTCCATATACACGGTTTTACCTTTGAAATCCGACAGAGAAATATTATGATTGGTAATATCAGGCAGAGTGAAATTTGGAGCAATATTCCCTGCTGAAATAGCGCGTTTTTTGTTGTATATTCTTGTACTGACATCAGCATAA
>CALMMI010000708.1 GCA_937868245.1 uncultured Ignavibacteria bacterium
ACTTCCGTTTGATATTCATACAGGAGGTGTGGATTTACGTTTTCCGCATCATGAAGATGAAATCGCGCAAAGCAAAGCCGGGTATGGAGTGGAAACCTCTGCGTTCTGGTGCCATAATGAATTTCTTGAGGTGGAAGGAACGAAGATGAGTAAGTCGAAGGGTAATTTTTTCACCCTTCGTGAATTGTTGGAGCGTGGTTTGGATGCCTTGGATATTCGGTTTGCAATGATGTCGGCTCAGTATAATTCAGTCTTTAATTTTACATTTTTCGGATTGGAATCAACTGCCAAAGCACGCCAAAGAATTCAGGATTATATTTATGATTTAAAAGAGACAGCCCTTGATTCTTCTTCATCGAAAAGTGTGAATGTGGCTGAATTTAGAGCGGCAGTCTTTGCAGAATTTCTGAATAATCTCCATACCCCAAAAGCGTTGGAACGGGTATTTGCGTTTATCAACAGCAACCCTGCTAATACGCTTGATTCAAATTCACAAACTCAGCTTCTGGCTTTTTTTGGAGAGCTTAATGACATTTTTGATGTATGGAATTTCGGAGCAAGACCGGAAAAGCATTTAGAAATTCCGTCAGAAGTGAGCGACTATGCGGAAAAACGTTGGCAAGCAAAGAAAGATAGGAATTTTGCTCTTGCCGACGAAATGAGGTTGAAAATTACTGAACTTGGTTTTACAATTCTGGACAGTAAGGATTCCTATACCATTGAAAAGTTGTAAGGGAGCAGACTTTCTCCTGTTATAATGCAAAAAGACCTCGAAGGTTTGTAAAAACCTTCGAGGTCTTTTTTTATACACAAAATTGAATAAGATTTGCGTCTGGTCGGTTGTAACAACCTACTTAACCTAAAAATCCGTAGAGCAAGGGTTGCAAACCCTGCGCTACGGATTTTTTATCTTTTTGTGAATTCACTCTCTAAACCAGCCACTTGTCCGCCCTGAGAACAACAGCAAGAATATGCGTATCGTTACTAACAGGAATTGGGTCAAATTCCGGATTCTCGGGTGCTAACAAGAATTCCTCACCATTTTTGCGTAAACGTTTTACCGATACCCTGTCGCCTATCCTCACTAACACAATATTACCGTTTTTTGGCTCTTTGGCAGTATCCACAAGCAACATATCGCCTTCGTTAATATCTGCACCTGTCATCGACTCTCCACGAGCCTGTACGTAGAATGTATCCTTATTATGATATTTCGACACATCGATATATGCAGCGATACTCTCATCCACTTCCGATGGGTCGCCGCAATGCGCAGGTGATAACATGAGCTTTGCTTGAGTTTTAGGTGGCGGGTCGTTTGTTCCATATATTGATAGCCCTTTCCACGACCGTTGGCTACTTTCTTTGCCTGTCATCAGCCATTCAATATCACAGCCCACTTCACGAAGCATTGCTTGTAATTTATGACCCGGTTCAGATTTTCCATACGCATACGGAGCAAGGTAGTTGTCGCTTTTACCAATCAGACGACTAAGGCTTCTCAAGCCGCCTTTGGTTTCTGCGAACTCAATCAAACGTGCGGAAACGGAGGTTCTCATTGGGGATTTACATTAAATTGTGAAGAAATGGAGTAGAAATAATTAAAACTTGTTAGTTCTTACTCAAAAACAACGGCTTTCCGCCTAAAAACTTTAATGCAAACTTACTAAACGATTATGTAACCGCAAAATTTAAAGTGAGTAGTGGTAGTAATTTTAATAAAAATATTCTGGATCTAATTTGATGATTTGAGAACCATTAACCGCCGTGACATGCTGAACTTGATTCAGCATCTCCATAAGCAGATTGAAATTAGCACTTCCAAATAGCAATGGAGACCCTGAATCGAGTTCAGGGTGACATAATATAGATTGTTTTGCTGCCGCTTCGCGATTAGTAAAAACTAAGTATTACAAATCCATTTTTTGCATATCCAACATATTAAATCTCTCATAACATAGACCAGGAGTTCAAATACATACCAAAGAGAAGTTAGCGAAATAAGCTAAAACCGAATAAATTAACAATGTAAATGTACCAGTAGATTACCGGTGAAACCATCAGAATACTATCGAAACGGTCGAGAACACCGCCGTGACCAGCCAAGATATTGGAGCTGTCTTTAACACCTGCGTCACGCTTTAAAAGTGATTCAGCAAGGTCACCTGCCTGACCGATTGTACCTACAATTCCACCTAAAATAGCAGCATGGGTTATGGATAATGTTGGTAATAACCACGCTGCAACCCCTATGAATCCTCCTACTGCTACAAGTGCCCCTGCAATTGCACCTTCCCATGTTTTATTAGGGCTGATTCGCTCAAATAGTTTATTCTTGCCGATAGCCCTGCCCACAAAGTATGCAGCAGTATCACACAACCAAATTGTAATGAATATACACATTACAAAATATCCTCCTTGCATTGGTACGGTACTTACAAGGGAAAGCATTGTATGAATCTGAAGCAGGCATTGGAAAAAAACAGCAACATAGAGCACTCCACCAACTGTTAAAGCAATATTTAGGAGGGCATTTGGTTTCGCGCGGAATAATTCAGTTAATAATAACGTTGCTACGAATATGGTAAGAATCCCTATCGAAATGAACTCACTATACCGTTGTCCTGTATAACTTATGCTCCAAAAGTAATAAAGCGAGTGCATTACGATAGCGGTAAGTATGCCCAAATACTTGTTAGGGAAAGCCCCTTTCTTTTCAGCCATCGAGTAAAATTCCCATAATCCTATCGAAGAGATTATCAGAATTAAACCGAAAAACAATACACCGCCATTCAATATTACAAATACAAGAGCGGGTATCCCAACTATTGCAACTAAAATTCTTGAAGTTAGATTATTCATAAGGGTCATTGGAAATGAAGTGTTACCGTAGAATTTATCTACGCAGAATTGAGAGTAATGAAGGAAGGAAATTGTAGAGATGAAGAGAAAAATCTACATCACTTATACCAGGCATTTGCCTGGCGGTAACTGTCGCCTACTACATTCAGAATTTTGAACATCCCTTTAGTCCGGTCTTCGTAGCGCATACGATTTGCTTTCCCGTCTCCCACGAACATTTCGTACATTAATTCATCATAATTTTTATTGCTGGTAACAAATACCCGTCCGCCCCTGTCGTGTGCATTGAGAACAACTTCCTTAAAAAGCCTGGAAGACAAGTGAAAGCCTGAATTCATATCGTCGATAATCCACACTTGCCCCGGGGAGAGAACTGTGTTTTGCTTTAAACGGTAATGCTCTGCAGTTTGAAAATTGGGGTGCAAACCTCGCAGCATAAATTCCTTGCTAATACTTATTGCAACATGACTTTTGCCTATTCCCGCCTCGCCGAACATATAGAGTCCTGCTCCGATACTTTCATCACGGAGGGCAACAAGCTGTTTGGCGTACTGGAGCAATTCTTCCTGTGATTCATTTTTTGGTTGATAATTATCCAAACGGGAGCAAATATTCTCCAAAGGAAGCGTAGGGTTTTGCTCAAAGAATCTCATATCAAGCAAAAAGTTATCCCTTTCGGAATAAGGAAGTCCGGTCAGATGGAAACAAACAGTTGAATCTTTGCTTGTGAATTCAAGGGTAGGGTAATGCTTCTGAAGTTTTGATATAACTGCTGCACTTATAAGCGTTTGACTGAGAACCAATGTATTTCTGTCGCTCATAAGCAAAGGTACGGAAAATGGAATGTAAAAAGCAAAATTCTTTAAGGGAAATTCTCTGCAATTCTACAGTTAAAACGCTAATAATCAAGTGATGCTGCAAGTGCATATTCTTACGTACTGCAAAACTACAAAAATTTATAAAATATGAAAGGAATGAATAAAATATTTAGAGAAAGACAATATGGATGCAGCAAATATAGAGGGTAAAATTGTTGAAGTAGAATTATAATATCAAGTTAAAATTATGTGTAACTGCGAACTTTTAGCTTTGAAATTGATTCTTGCACAACAATAAAAAAAGCGCATACGGAAGTGTATGCGCCGGAATGAAAAGTATGATTGCAGGGAAACGAATCTTATCAAAACAAGAAAAACTATATTATTGCCATACAAAAATATACGAGAATGTAGTTTTGGCTACCGATACATCGGGTGGCTTTACAGTATACGTAATTTTATAAACACCTGATTTCAATGATTGAAGATCTACAAGTAAACTGTTTTGCCCGGCCGGGAGAACTTCATCAAACACAGTATTTGATACTGACTGACCGTCGTCAAGGGTAATTTTTATAGATGTCCCTTTAACCGCTATTCTTAAATTCAACATTGTATTTAACGAGGCAGGATTCGGGTAACACTCGCCGGAGAAGTTGAAGTCGGGAATTTCAGATTTTTGCTCTACTCCACAATCAGGACCAATGATCCCGACTTGTGTTCCATTATCGTATGTTCGGGTTATCTTAATATTGTTATACCCGGTAAAGTTTTTAAGAAAAAGATAAGTCTTACCGGTTGCTGATGGTTCACGTATGAGAAGCGTGTCCGGTGTTAACGTTTCAATTGAGTAGCGGGTTGATGATATTGAAATATATGATTTACCGGCACTGTCGGCTACAGTCCAGTTTTTAATTTCATGGGAATTGCAGTTTTTAATATCGCAAGATTTATCTGATTTAAATGTAATCTCTTCATACAGCATTACTGTAGGGTTCGGCACAAAATTCATGTGCCATACTCCATGCCAGCTATTTGCTGCAAGTTTTTTCTCCGTTTCGGTCAGTTGAGGTTGAACCGGGTCGCTTCCGCATCCTAGTGTTAGACCAAAAAGTATAGCAATACAAGGAAGAAATACTGCTTTAATTAACAGTGTGGTTTTCATAATTTTTATTTAAAATGTTAGTAAATATGGTTATTTAAGTGATAAAAAATACGAGTAAATCGTTTTAGGTATTGAAACATCCTCCGGTTTTACGGTATAAGATAACCTGTACACCCCGCCACCTACATTTATTTTCCTAAGGTCAACCGGGAAGCCGTGATTTCCCGCAGGCAGTACAGTATCAGCAATCACAGCAAGTTCCGACTGCCCTCCGTCAAGTGTAATTTTTACGGATGTATTGTCTGTTCCTACAGCTACTCCAATTCTGGTATATTCAATAGTGGGATTTGGAGAGGGATTATAACATTTAAAATTATACTCAAGTATTTCTGTGTTTTCAAAATCTGCACATGGTAAACCGAAAATTCCTGCAGTTTGACCGTTGTCAAAAGTTTTATACATTTTAATACGATTATAAACTTTTGGATTTTTTACAAACAAATACGTAAGCTGATTGGAGGATATATCCCTTAAGAGCAAAGTATCGGCTGTTAATTTTTGGATTACATACGGAAAATACGAAATGTAAAGAAGTGTGCCGACTGTACTGTCTGTTACACTCCAGCTATGCGGAACAGGTGTATCGCAGCTGGTTATCTCCGATGATTTATCTGGATTGAAGGTAAAATTTTCGCCAAGCAGTCCGATTGTTTGCACCGATGGTGTAGCAGAATACCATACTCCGTGCCAGCTATGGGCAGTAAGTAGTTTTTCAGTTTCTGCAACTTTGGGGTTTTGATTTGTATTGGTGGAACTGTCGCTTCCGCATCCTAAACTTATTATAAGAAGAGACATAAAAGGAAGCAGGGCTGTTTTCAGCAATAGTGTAGATTTCATTTGGCTTAAATAGAGTAATAATAGGGCGAAAATATCGAAATAAATGTAACGGTAAATATTTGATAAAAAAACGATTTTATCTGTTGTCCGAAATTACGAAAATAGATGCTAAGGAAACAGATATAATTAGTTTGTTTATAATTGTTTCTTGTCGAGAAACACCTGCCGGGCATTAATACCCCTTCTTCATTGCATTAATCCGTTTTACAAGGGTATCACCTAAACGCTTAGCTTCTTCGCGCGAGCATGTAAGTTTTCGAGTCCATTTATCTTCGGGGATATTTGGTGCGGCAAGACGTGTAAAAAGCAGACGTGCAGTAAATGTTTGTTGTAATGGGAAGATAGGCGAACAGAAATAGATATAACATTCCAGTTGCAGACGGTAATGTTCAAAAAGTTCATCCAAACCTTTTGAACCGGCTATTTTATTTGTTTTCCAATCCCAAATCTCCCATTCATTCTCAGAGTTTTTCACAAGAACATCCAATACCCCTACCAGAAAATCCTGCCCTACCGGAATTTGAAGAGGATACTCAAGTTTAGCTGTATGGAATGCTGCGGCAAATTGTTGAACAAGGGGAGTAAGAGCAACATTTTCAGTTTCGCGTCGGATTCTTTCGGTTAGCTGCTGATTGGTGTGGCGTTCGATGATGGTGAGTTCGTTGGTAATATTCTTGTCCAAAATTGTATGATCCATTGTTCCGCGTGCATCGAGCCAAAACGGGAGTTTGCTCATCACTTCATGAATGATTGTTCCTGAGAGTGAGCCTGCAACGGCATCATTTATATCGTTTTCTGAGATTATAGGCAGTGCGGAATCATCCTCTTCGGAAATTCCCAAACGGTATGTACGGACATAAGAGTTGGGGTTACTCTCGAAAAGCATCATTTGCGATGCAGAGAAATATTCATCTTCAATTGTTGTTTCAAGTGTGTCCACAAGGAGTAATGGCTGTTTCTTCTCTTTTGTTGAATGTTGAACAACGTTTGTTCCCTCAACACTTACTGCAAATTCCAGGGGAATTACGCATTCATTCAGTTCAACGCTACCGTTGTTAAGTACCGGCAGTTGAATGGTAATTTCCTCAGAATGATTAAACAGCAAATCCTCTGGTGAACGTTCTATTCCCTGAAAAAGCATTGCAAGTATTCCGTTTATTTTGGAGATTCCTCCCGATTTCGTTCTTTTTACCAAACCTGAAATTATCAAATGGTCTTTTGCTCTGGTAAGTGCTACGTATAAAAGACGTTTTGCTTCGGCTTCTTCGGCAATATCCTTTCTTTTCGCGGCAACGAATTGTAAGGGGGTAAAGATAGTGCCCTGTTCTTCATCCGGCAATGGAAATGAGATGCCGATGTCATTATTGACTTGCATCGTTTCCTTGTTTGGCGAGCGTTTATTGGTTTGATATACTACCACAATAGGGAACTCCAACCCTTTAGAGGAGTGAACGGTCATAATGTTTACGGCGTTTACCCCTTGTTGAATAGTAGCTTCGTTTTCATCGGCAGTGCTGTTAGCCAATACTGTTAATTCCTCTACAAAATCATAGAGGTTGCGGAAACCTTTTTGTTCAAAATTACGGGCAAAATCTATCAGTTTTTCAATATTCGCTTCCATTTGAACTGCTCTTTCGGATTTTGCAATCACGGCGCGCCAGCCGCTGCGCTCAAGAAGTAACCGTATCAGGGATGGGATTGGCATTCGGGGAGCCAACGGTATCATTTCGGCAAGAAGGGTGTATGCTCGTCTGATGGGGGATTCTCTGTTGATAGAATCATTGTTCTGTAATTGACACAAGCCCTCCCATAAAGTCAGTATTTTTCGTTTTTCATTTGCCGATGTTGCAATTGTATAAATATCAGCATCGCTACAACCAAAAAAGGGAGAACGCAATATTGCCGCAAGCGATAAATCATCGTTAGGATTATGAAGGAAACTCAAATACGAATGGACATCGGTAATTTCCTGAGTACTAAAGAAACCCTTCCCGCTATGAATTACAAACGGAATCCCAATCCGGCGGAAGGCATTTGCAAGTGATTCAAATCCATTGCGCGAACGAGCCAAAATTGCAATATCCCCATATTCAGCCGGACGTGAAATTTCCGGGCTGTCGAAAACGATGCAGGGAGTTTCCTTGCTTGTTATTTTTGCAATATACCGGGCAAGAAGTTCGGGCTCATTGCTGCTGTCATCATTTTCCGTTTCATCCGGTTGTGATTCTTCGCTGCTTGTCTGCTTCTCCTGATATTGTTGCTCGGCAAGTAAAAAGGTAATTGAACCGTCTGCCGGATTAAGTTTACCTGCATGGCGGGCACACACAATCGGCTCGTAGCCAACATCAAACCCGGAGGTTTCGCTTGGCATAATCGAGCCGCAAACTACATTTACAAACCCTGCAATGGCTGGTAATAACCTAAAGGTAGCCGAAAGGCGAATATCACCGTACATTTCATTGGCTTGGGTAGCAATTTTCCCGTTTGGAGTAGAAATATCCCTGTGGATTTTCCCGGAATCAATATCCTGCCTGTTTGCAGCTTGAATATCTTTCCGTGCTTCCTCGAAAACACGAACATCCGCTCCGCGGAAACCGTAGATACTTTGTTTTGCATCACCTACGATAAACAGGTTCGTGGAATTTCCGATAAGGTCAGTATTGGATAATTCCATTGCAGAAACAAGCCTTTTGGCTATTTCATATTGAAGGATATTCGTATCCTGAAATTCATCCATCATCAGATACCGTATCTTACGTCGCAGTTTCTGGCGGACGGATTCATTCTCTAACAGAGTAAGGGCTTTTAATTGTAAGTCGTCAAAATTCAATTCACCCCGACTGTCCTTCTCTGCTTCTACTGCCATTGATGCTTCACGTGCCATTCCAAAGAGAATCCGAGCCAAATGAAGGAGTTGTTCATCCATTTCTGCTGATTGAAACGCTTCAACTGTATTTTCATTCACTAATGACGCAGCTTCTTGAATTACGGATTGAATTTTCAGTCCGTCAGTTTCGTTAGTTGCATTTCGAATTGGTGCTCTGAATACATTTTCCTTTGTGAAAAAAACTGATTTAACCAGGAGCAATTCTTGAATAATGATGCTGAATTCCACGAGTGAATATCTGCCGCTTAGTTGTTCTGTAATTTGATAAAGTTTTTCACGTGCTTCATTGATACTTACTCCAATTTTTGTTTGCTCTTTCGGTTTAAGTAAAGAAAGATTAATCGCTGATAGAAGTTCGGTAAGAATAGCAATCATTGATCGCATGGAAATATCGACCATCTCCCGGGCAATGACGGCAATTTTTTCAAAAAGGAAATCATCTTCATGGGAATATACATCTTCAAGTAACCGTAATTTTTCTGAATTACTTAGGAGTTCTTTTAAGTAATCCTGAACTGCTTTTCGTCCGAGTGTGCGGAACAAAAGCAGGGCATCTTCGCGGTTCGGGTTTTCACTTTCAAGCCACTCTTCCATTGTATCGAGAGCAGCCCTTTCCCGCAGAACAATTTCTTCGCTTTGGGTTAGCTCTGTAAAATTAGGTACAACCCCTGCTTCAATCGGAAAATCCCTAAGCAGTTGACTGCAAAAACTGTGAATGGTTGAAATTTTTGCGCTTGTAAGGCGTTCGCGAATTGAGCGGAGTTTTCTCATTTCGCTTGCTTCGGTTGCTTTTGCAAGGAGTTCTTCGATTACTTTTGCCACACGGGCAGTCATTTCTGCGGCTGCCTTGCGGGTAAAGGTAATGGCAACAATCGAGCGGCTGTCAACACCGTTCAACAGCAGTTGAACGTACCGCTGAACCAGTACCGATGTCTTGCCCGAACCTGCTCCGGCAGTTACAGCCAAATGTCTGTCTGATGCCTGGGCAAGGAATTGTTCGCGGGTAAATGCCATGAAGATGAAGAATATAAGTAGTCAATTCATTGTACAGTTACAAAAATAACAGATTAATACCCATAGTCGGTACGGCAGTGTGTGCAATCTATTATTCTTTTCTTTAATTAACGTATGAAAAGTCCAAACCCCAACAATAACTTTCAACTGAATTATAGGTAGAAGGAAAGTCTCAGTTTCTCTTTGAAAACGTTAAATATTATATGTAGTTTTGTATCAACAGGTAAACGCCGGCAGGAAAAATAAAGTATCATACGAACGTATGTCATTTCAGTTATCTTAACGAATGGAATTCTCCGCTATGTATTCAATTGATGATTTTATCAACGAGGCAAAAAAACAACTCGAAGATTATACTGAACAACGTACTAATCTGCAGAATCTAGTTTCGGAGAATAAGCAACGCCACACCGAGCTAAAGAAAGAAATTGCTGCTGCTTATGGAAATCTTTTGAATCTTGTTATGCCCTCGATTACCGAAGAGAACCTCCGGGTACTTTCACAGACGATTAACGCTCCGCGTGTTGCAACAATGTGGGGAACAATGAAAGAGGTTGAGCAGAAACTACAAAAAATAATTAATCAGTTTGAAAAAGACGAAGAAGTAAAAACAAGTGCAGCTTTACTTGAACCCCATACAGGAGTTCTTACATCGCAATTGGAAGAACTGGAAGCACTCTACCCGAAAATTAAAAGTGAATTTGATGAGTTAAGTTCAAACTACGAACTAAAACGACTTATCGAAGCAGGATACGGTACTGATAATTATAAGCATAGAGGTTTTACAAAGTATATAAATAAAGAATATCTGCGAGACTGGAAAACCGGAGATTATTTAGTTGAGAGGTTCAAAGTTAATTCGTTTGTAGATATTTCCTTCCGCTATTCAGAATTAGCGGAACAGGAACGTACATTTAGAGAATCGATAGCATCACTCCATGAACAAATTGAAAATGTACAGCAAAAGTCCAAAAGCTATAATCAGGCTCTTCTCCAGAAGAAAGAACTCATTGGGGATTTGTATTCTCAGGTTGGACGGGAAGTATCGTTATTTCTGCAAAATGGGGGTGAGAAAGCCAAAAATAAGCTGAAAAATGCAAACGAAGTCTTAAAGCTAATCCCGTCAATCGAGGGAATGCTCCTAAAGCAAGATTATTTAGAGAAGCTCAACGATAAAATAGCGAATGATATAACTGAATTAAACCAACGTGCAGATGTACTCCGCTCCGAAAAAAACAATTACGAAAAAGATCAGCAAAGATCACGCTCCAAAACATTTACCAACGAGCAATTTGCCCATAGATTTAGAAACGATCATTACAGCAAAGTATATAACCGCTATAATACTGTAAGTAATTCCATTTATGTTTTTAATGATTATAATAATTTCTCGACTTTTGATGAGTTTTTATACTTAGGGTTGGTAGCAGGACAGATACTTGGCGACGGAGGGCACTATAACTCAGGACAGCAGGAATACTTTAACGATAACACTACTTCAAGTTACTCGACTAACATTTCTGATTATTCTTCCAGCTTAACGAATAGTCAATATTCAACTGAGCCGCCGCAACCGGTATATGATCGAGGTTCTTCAAGTAGCGATACAAGTTCCGGCGATGATACAAGTTCCAATTCTACCCCGTCAGGTTGGAGCGATGCAAGCTAATGACAGTAAAGATATTGAATTACGCAGTAAACGGTTTGGGATTAGGACATATAACCCGCCTTACTGCTATTAGCCGTCAGATACGCCGCTTGGCTCTTGTTGCAGGAATCCATACGGAAATAACATTTCTTACTTCGAGTGAGAACGACGATATTTGTTATGCAAACGGGTTTGCTTCGTTCAAGATTCCTTCTAAAAATTCTTTGGCGAAAGCACAACTATCACCTCACCGTTATCGCAAAATTGCCAAGCAGTGGATTTGGAATGCAGTGAACCTCATTTCACCCGATATTTTTGTGGTTGATACTTTCCCTGGTGGGTCGTTCAATGAACTGTTTGATGTATTGGACTTTGGTCAGAAAAATGTGTTTATTTACAGGGCTGTAAAACCTGAAATGGCATTGGAAGCAGGTTTTCAATCGGTGTTGAAAGGGTATCATCGAATCATAAAGCCGAATGAACATGGTGTGAATGATTCCCCCGTACCGGATTTTGCAACCGAAAGAACAGTTGATGTTGGTGAAATTTTTATACGTTCGCGAAATGAAATTTTATCTCGCAGTGAAGCACGCGCTGTTTTTGATATTAGCGGTGATGCAATTGCAGTGTATGTTTCGGTGGGCGGCGGAGGAGATGCAAATGCCGTGCAACTACTCGAGGTGTTCCGCTCGCTTGCAAGGAAACATCCTGATGTCATATTTGTATTTGGGGCAGGTTCGCTGTATCAAGGTCATGAAATCCATGCATCCAATATCCGGTGGACCCAGCGACCAATGATTATGGAGTATTTTCACGCTTTTGATGCAGCCATAACCGCCGGAGGATTTAATACGGTGAATGAATTGATGCACTGCGGCATACCATGTGTGTTCTTGCCGCAGGAACGTAAGTATGATGATCAATTTAACAGAGTGCATAAATATGCAAATCAAGGAGCAGGAATTGTAGCCAATTCGCTCAATATTGATGAATTGAGTAAAGCTTTGCTTTCAGTTTTAGATTCAAAGGCAGAAATGTCGGCAGTTGCGAAAAGTCTGGTTCCCCGTAATTGTGCGATTGATGCTGCTATTGAAGTACTGTCAACACAAGTGAACAGGGCGCGTCTTGAACATTCACGCGCTTTACTTACAGAAGCTGCTATCCACACTATGGGATTTGCCCCGCAAGAAGAGTATGCTTACTGCGAGTTGCTCCATGCAGTTGATTCTCTTGCGGCAATCGAATCATCAGGAATATCTCATGATACAGATACTGTACAGAAACTGACAAAAGAATGGTATCTTTTTGCTCGCGGCAATAATCGAACAATTCGCGATGTGCTTAATGCTGTCCGTATGTGCAGAAGAAACCACAATGTTATCCTCCAGCAGAATATTCATACTACGATGCAGGAATATATTATACAAAACCCGATTAATCCGAACAATATCAGGATACCTTCCCCATGAAATATAAAACCTTTTCAATTATAATAAAAGCTGTCCTTATTGCGATACCCATTCTTATCTATGTTTTCGTTGTACGCTCCTGCGTATCGGGAATGTCGGATGCAATACAACAAGAGGAGGAAAGAGCAAAACGTGAGGCATTGGCTGCACCAAAAGATACGGTGAAGCAAACTCAGGAAGAGACAGTTGGCTCAAAAGAACTTTCGTTATCTTCTATTCAGCGAGAAATTCTTCAATTACAAAAACAGCCGATAAGTACCGGCAAACCCGACGGCAAAGGTTCGTTAAAGCGATTCATTGCAAAGGATGATATTAAAATCGATATGCGATGCGACAAGGCGAAAGGGTTCACAACATGGAACCGTATAAAAATTGATCTTGATGGTGATAAGAAATACGATGAAAAATGGAATTTTCGTGATGATGGCACGGTTGCGCGACTCGTTGCTCCCGACGATGATGAAAATTACACAGTAGAGTACAGGCTTAACAAAGATGTATGGAAGGTAAAGTAATGATGATTGTGAGAAGACTACACTGTTAAAGGTTCTAAAATATCAGTATGTTATCGTAAGCCCTGCACCAAATTTCATGTCGCTGTCGTAATGTGTTGATATAGAAAAGTACTTGGTAACAATATACCGCAATCCGAACCTATATTCCATATCAGTATTATATACTCCCCACATCCTGAGTCGTGATGTAAGTGGTATGTCATCTCTACTTACTTGAAGACGGGCATTACCTGTATGATCAATCCGTACATCAGCAACAATGAACCAAGGGAGTGTATATTGCAATCCTAAGCAGACAACTCCTCTACCATTTTTAGTGTCTTTTTGCCCGAATAAGTTTTTCTCAACTTCATCATGATTTCTATATCGCCAATCCCATCCAGCATAGAGTGATAAAAACTGATTTTGATCGAGGAAACGCCCTATATGACTTTCACTTTCATAACCTGATTTATCGTTATAACCCAATCGCCATTCTGTTTGTATAGTCCACCGTGTATTGGCAAGTAGTATCATACCATCGCTGCCATTACTTTCTATGCCGATTTCTGCCATAGGGTAAAAACGCCTGTCATCATGATATACTTCTTTTAGAGCTTCTTCGGGATTGGTGATTTGCGGGTTCGGCGGAGAATTTTCGTAGGTAAAAATTCTTCCCATGCCGCTCATCATGTGGTATAAAATATGACAATGAAAATACCAGTCGCCGTATTCTTCCATTGCGTTAAATTCGATTGTATCGGTTTCCATCGGCATTATGTCTATCACGTTTTTTAGAGGAGAGTATTCATCCTGACCGTTCAGTATTCTAAAATAATGTCCGTGCAAGTGCATAGGGTGGCGCATCATTGATTTATTAGTCAAGATGATACGAATGTTCTCTCCTTTTTTCATGAGTATCTTGTCCGTTTCGGAGATTGTTTTGTTATTTACAGTCCAAACATAACGGTTCATGTTACCGGTTAACTCAAAATATAGAGTGCGAATCGGGGAGTTGAGCAAAGATGTTTTTACAGGTGATTTGAGCATGGCATAATTTAAGGTGACAATTTCTTTAGTGTGATGGCTGCTCATTGAATCACCCGGGGCATGATCCATTTGCGTTGCTTCAGGATACATTACTGTATTCATATCCATTTGCTGTAAACTCATATCCATGCCCATATCGTTCATATCTCCTCCTACGGTCATCATGTCATTCATCATTTTCATACCTTCGAAATACTGTAATCTGGGTAGAGGTTCGGCTGCTTGCTTCGTTCCATTTCCTAACCAAAGCGTTGTTGAGCCTATCCGGTCTTCGGAAGTTGCCACAAAAGGGTAGGCAGTGTTGTCATCAGGAATTGTAACAATCACATCGTATATTTCGGATACCCCTACAATCAATCTATCTACTTCGGTAGGTTCAACATCTTTCCCGTCCGAGGCAACTACCGTAATTTTCCCACCACCATACGTAAGCCAAAAGTAGGTTGAAGAGCTTCCATTAATTACCCGTAAACGAACTTTATCTCCCTTCTTATAGTGTTTCGCCTCCTGTTCAGTTTTACCGTTGAGCAGGAACTGTTCGTAATACACATCACTTACGTCCATTGCGTGCATACGTTTCCATTCATTTTCGAGTTTTGTTCCGAAGTACCCCTCTTTTAGAGCTTCCCAGTAATTTTGAGTTGCTCCTTTTTTGATTGCATACCAATCGGTGGCATTATGCAATGAACGTTCAATTTGATCAGGATTTTCATCACTCCAGTCACTTAATAAGACCACTTCTTCATTATGTACTTTTTCGTTGCGCTTATGGATGATAAGTGCGCCGTACATACCGATTTGCTCTTGGAGCATAGTATGCGAATGATACCAGTATGTTCCGCTTTGTTTAAGAGGAAATTTAAAAATATGTGTGGTATGGTGCATAATAGGTGCAGTAGTCAGGTACGAAACCCCGTCCTGTTCATTAGGAAGAAGCAAGCCGTGCCAATGGATGGAGGTTTCGTGGTGCATCATATTGTGCACATATATAAGGGCGGTATCACCTTCGGTAAAGTAAAGAGTGGGTGCGGGTATCTGCCCGTTAATCGAGATTGCATCAACCCGCGTTCCGGTGTAGTTGACAGTTGTGTCTTTAATAAACAAATCGTAACGAACTGTTTGCTGTGCCGATAAACCTAATGTTACTATCAGCAGTAGAATGGATATATAGATAATTATCTTCATTGGAAGCTTCCTTTGTTTGTAAGTTTCTTTTTAAAAGAAACTTAATTGAATTTGATTAGTGATTGAAAAATATTGAAGAACAAAGAATACTTACAACACAAGTGCAAGCATGATTATACTCATACCAATCATTAACCCGTCTTCAATAATGGTAACACTACTCATCGGAAGGTTAAAAACAGCACCCAAACAAGCACATTGAATTTTCCTTTTGTTCATTACACTTTGCAAAACCCCTATGATACTTATGGTCATTACAAGCAACGTAACTGAACTTGTAACAAGCGGGTTGAAGTCAATCAGATATGCTATACCTAAAGCAAGCTCGGTAAAAGC
>CALMMI010000709.1 GCA_937868245.1 uncultured Ignavibacteria bacterium
CGTGTTGCACCCAAACCAACGGCACTTGCAAGCCGCGACACGCTCAATTTCGGCTATGTACAGGTTGGTGAAACAAAGCAAATGAGTGTGGAAATTACTCCGGCAAACGAAGCTGGACTTCTGATAACCGGAACTTCTGTAACGCTATCGAACAAAGGATTTAAAGTTGTAAAATACACACCCGATTTGGATGCAACCGGTAAAAAACAGCTTGCATACGGTGAGAAGCTGTTAATCACAGTAGAATTTGCACCAACCTCAAAAGGTCCAAAAACAGCACGCCTCGGTGTACAAAACAACGACGAAATTAACGGCTCTCTAGGGGTGCGCCTGGTGGGCACAACAGAACCTGTTGGAGTAAACGAAACAGTAGTTCCAACAGAGCAATTGCTATCTCTTGATGCCGTGCCGAATACTATTACCGGAGAGAGCAAGATTACCTACCGAGTAGAGTCCCTAATCCCTACTCCCGCTTCGCTTGTGCTTCTCAATGCACTTGGTCAGGAAGTGGCTACACTCTATAGCGGCACTGCAAGCTCAATAGAGCAGTACTTTACATTGAATGGCGCACAGTTCCCATCGGGAATGTACCGTATTGCGCTTCGTGCTTTGGGTAGGACTGAGGTTACGGCGGTTGCGATTATTCATTGATGTTTGGTTTTTGGGTAGATAAAAAGACAGCCCGTGAATTTTTTCACGGGCTGTCTTTTTTTTTTTGAGTTCTTAGATGTTGGTTTTATACCACGGTATCAACTGTGGGTTAGATATTGTTTGTTATTTATCTTATAGTGGTTTCAACCATTGAAATAGTTAAGCCTTTTTTGTTACCATTTACCCACGGTTGAAACCGTGGGCTATGTATAAAACCAACCTCCTGTATTAAACAAGCGATTCTATTTTGAATAGACGTACTCTATTTTTGATTGTGGAATCCCTGTACTATCATACTCAACCTCTTCGAGAATATTTCCATATAAGTCATATTTCCATGTCTTTTTGGGGTTCTGGGGTATTTGAATCTCATTAGGGTAATACGAAGTTCGATACCATTCGATCTTTCTATTCTTTATATCATATTGTGTAGTAAACTTTTTATGAACCTTTCCGTCGGAATGATACTCTAGTGACTCAATCCAATTCCCTTCACTGTCATACTTTGATGTTGTTTTAGAATTAACTGCTAAATCCTTGTTGTAGCTAATTCCCTCCACTTGATTACCTTGGTCATCGTATTTATACGTCAATTTATGTTCTATTGAGTCTTGGTGGTTATATTCGATTGCTTCAAGTAGCTTATTCTTTTCATTGTATTTGAAAGTAGATTTCCTATTATATCCTTCTGAGTTATAGAACATCGCTTCTACATGATTCCCATTTTTATCGTATTTGAATATTACTTTTGATTCCATTGAATCTTTGGAATCATAACGGGCAATTTCAATTTCTTTACCATGGGCATTGTATCGTGTTTTTACTCTATTATATACATCTGAAAGATTTGAACAATAAAATATTTCTTCTACAATTCTCTTCTTATAATCATATTTATATGCTTTCCTATCTTTTAATTTTTGCTCTCCCGATTTTGACACTTCAAAAGATATATGTTCAAACAATTGATGTTTTTTATCATCTTTATATTCATATATCTCATTTAAGTATATAGTTCCATCACTATTATACTGCACATAATCAATCACACTTACATCTTTACCATATTGATAAGTACTATAAGCGCCGGATTCATGATAATTTGTCTCAGAAACCATCTTACCTTTTTTGTTAAAAATCGTAACATATTTCTTTCTCTTTGTACTTGAATCAATTACTCCATCCTTATATCCATAAAAATATTGTGTGCATTTTTTGAAGTTACCATGTACTTTTACTTTAGCCGGTTGGTATGATTGTGCAGAAGCAAACTGTAGTCCTATCAAAGACACATTTACTAGGATTGTAATTGTAGCCCTGCTGATTCTCATTATGGTATTTAAGTGATAGATTATACACATTTATTAATGGTTGAAATCTTGATGCAATACTCAGCTAATGATTCGACGCCTGAATCGTATCAATAATTACCGTATATCCTTCCTTTAGCCTAGGAACGAGTAGCCAATTCTGGGTAATTAACAATGCATCCCTTTTTATTATATGAGGATTTGTACACCAAACTGAATAATGATACTGCTTTAAACCATCATTTACATAAAGTGTCGACCTATATGTATCATCTATAGAACCATAATACAGTAATCCGACCATAGAATATTGGGAGAAGTTAGGTGGATTAGGAAGAACAAGAGGATATTTATGGTAAATATCTCTATTGCCTGAGGCTATGCTTGTATCAATCATCGAAGCTAAATTTTTAAAAGAATTTGTATCGCTAACTGTTAATCCACTAAACTCTTGCCATTTTGAATATACAGAACTCATTCCATGAATATCCGGTAAATGTGTAGTATCGGTAATCTCCACCCACACT
>CALMMI010000710.1 GCA_937868245.1 uncultured Ignavibacteria bacterium
TGTAAGAAGTTTAAGAGTACGAGCAACGGCACGTACTTCGTTTTCTTTTTTGCGATCATACGGTGCATCGATTACTTTTTGCAACGCTGTTTCATATTCTTCTTTTTGAATTTCTTTTGCTTCAAAACGGAGTGAAAGCAAACCAACTTGAGCCTGCACATTATTAGGGTAGTTTTTTACTTCGTCAGAAAGCAGTACCCTGGCTCTGTTTAAATCCGCTCTACGTCTGCATGGCTCGGGCAGGCTTCCGAATAATGATACGGCAGCTCTGAGCGAAGCGGAACGAACCGGTACATCGGAAGATGTGAATACATTTTGCTCAAAAAAGTTCTCATCGTTATTATCAAAAAATTTGCCGTTGCCTACTTTCATTAATGCAAACACTGCATTCGATGGAATTGTTATCGTTCCTGAATAGGTTTTTGATGCCTTATCGAACAGCAGTGCAGTTTCACCGGCAGTCGGCTGGGATTCCTGCTCATTAAACATATAATAGGCTGCAATCAACTTCTCAGACCCCGCAAGTTTTTTATCAGCAATATATTTTAATGTAATTTTACTACCAGTTGTTGGTTTTGCAGGTGTAACTGTTAAAGTTCCTGCAGCGAATACATTGCTACTCACCAAAAAGAGCAGAGCAACAATTCCAAGAAATAGTTTGTTCATCATTAGATAGTTGATAATGAAGTGAGAAAAAGAATATTTAATTTAAGTAACGCAGGCAATTCTTTGACAATAAAAAGAGTTTGAACATTTAGTTGTTGCTTTCGATTTTATCGGGTTGCTTTCTGAGTGCAATTCCAAGATCACGAAGTTGTGAATCTACAACCTCGGAAGGACAACCGTCCATAAGCGACAGGGCACTTGTTGTTTTAGGGAAAGCAATGACTTCACGGATATTATCAGTTTTAGCAATAAGCATCACCAACCTGTCGAAACCAAAAGCTATTCCACCGTGTGGGGGAGCACCATATTTTAGTGCATTGAGTAAGAAACCAAATTTTTGATCTGCTTCCTCTTTTGTAAGTCCGATTAAATCAAACATACGTTGTTGGACTGCGTTTTCGTGAATACGGATGCTGCCACCGGCAGCTTCGTAGCCGTTAATCACCAAGTCGTGCGTTTGAGCGCGAACTTTTTCAGGTTCGGTAGCTAAAAGATGTAAATCTTCAACCATCGGTGCAGTAAACGGATGGTGACGGGCAATATAGCGATTTTCTTCTGGGGAGTATTCCAAAAGGGGAAACTCAACAACCCAACTGAACGAATAGGAGTTTTTCACTTGTTCTAAAATCCCTGTTCTACGGGCTATTTCGGTACGTAATGCGCCTAAGATTGTAAAGCAGCGTTCCCATTCATGGGCAGCTATTAACAGCAAATCTCCGTCCTCTGCGTTAGCTTTTTGCTTTATTGCAGCAATTTCGTCTTCTGTTAAAAACTTTGCGATAGGGGATATAACAGCTCCATCGGAGAATTTCATCCATGCTAATCCTCCTGCACCATATTTTTTTGCAAATTCAGTAAGTTCATCAAGTTGTTTTCTGGAAAATTCAGCACAGCCTTTGGCATTTATGAGCGCAACCGTTCCATCTTTTTTTGCAGTTGCGTTGGTAAACACAGAAAACCCTGAATTTCTTACAATTTCTGTAATATCGGTCAGTTCGAGACCAAATCGTAAATCAGGTTTATCACTTCCAAACCGTGTCATTGCATCATTGAATGTCATGCGGGGGAACGGGGTTTGTACTTCAATTCCTAAGATTTCCTTCCAAGAACGTGCAACGAAATTTTCAGCAAGAGTTAAGATGTCCTCCTGATTGATAAACGACATTTCAACATCAATTTGTGTAAATTCAGGCTGACGGTCGGCACGTAAATCTTCATCACGGAAACACTTTACAATCTGCATATAACGGTCGAAACCGCTCATCATCAAGATTTGCTTGTAAAGTTGTGGAGACTGTGGAAGTGCATAAAACTTACCATTATGCACACGGCTTGGCACCAAGTAATCACGTGCGCCTTCCGGTGTGGATTTTGTAAGAATAGGAGTTTCAAACTCTAAAAAATTATGTTCGGCAAAATATGCATGGGTAATTTGATAGAGATGATTACGAAGAATGAATTTTTTCTGTAAATCAGGGCGGCGCATATCCAAATAACGGTAGGTGAGCCGTAGTTCTTCACCGGCTTTAGTGTCAGGTGTAATTTCAAATGGAGGTACTTCGGAGCGGTTGATTATTTCAAAATCCTCCACTAATATTTCAATCAAACCTGTCGGGATTGTTTGGTTAGGGTTTTCTCTCATCCGCACAGTTCCTGCAATCCACAATACAAATTCCGAACGGATTTCTTTTGCTCTTTCAGCAAGCTCCGGTGCTGATTCAGGAAGGATAACTGCCTGTGTAATTCCATACCTGTCACGGAGATCTATAAACATGAGTCCGCCCATGTTACGATGAGATTGCACCCATCCGTTTATAACAACAGAAGTACCCGAATGCTCAGTTCTCAGTTCTCCGCACGTATGTGTCCTTTTTCTAAAATGCATAATTCAATCGAAAATAATGAATAAACAAACGAATTTTCCCGCTAATTTGCCGTAAATTTACAGTAAATTAATCGGCAATAAACAAAATTTCAAGCAACTGTCAAACAATTAGGGAAAATTTATGAATTTTATATATTATTTTATGCGTGAGAGTAGTGAGTTCGGTATTTGGTTTATTTCAAAAAATAAAAATAACTCAAGAGTATTGAGTTCAGCAATGATGATTCTTACGGCTTCAATATTTATAACACTCACCGCTTGCTCAGAGAGCGGATGGTCTGACAAAAAAGAGAACTTTACTCAAACATATATGGAAATTCTGATTACCAGACAGCAAATTACCGACAGTGCAAAAGCTCAAAACGAAGTCCGGGCGGTAATGGAGAAGCATGGGTATAATGAGCAATCATTTGCACAACAGTTTATGGAATATTCCCGTACACCGGAAGCACTGAAACTGATACTTGATTCAGCTCAATCAAGAGCAAGGCGTGAGATAAAGAGATAGAAAATTCAGAAATAGAATAGATTAAGTAAATTTCCGGTGTAGTTTAACTCTTAGTAATCCCATAGGGATTATATGTTTATAGCATTATACCTATGTAAAAAGTTCGACCCCTTCAGGGTCGTATTACTCGTTTGACCATTGTTTCTATAAACATATGAATCCTACGGATTCATAAAAACCAAACTACCCCTCGAACCTGTCAATAGTTTTCACACCTTTAATCTTCCTCAGTTTATCGAAAATTCGTTGTAAATGTTCCGTGTTCTTCACAAAAAGAGTAACAACTCCTTCAAACACCGATTCAAACGCATGAATGTTTACACTTCGGATACTTGTATTGTTGTACGATGCAACTGCCGTTGTTATATCATTCAGCATTCCTGTACGGTCTTCACCCGTTATACGTATTGCTGCAATAAAATCACCCTGAAGAAGGGATGACCACTGCAAATCCATAAGACGTGAAACCATTTTCTGCTGTAAATCGATAATGTTTTTACATGATACTCGGTGAACCTTGATACCGATACCGGTAGTTACAACTCCAACAATCGCATCTCCTGGAACAGGGTTACAGCATTTTGCATACGAATAGAGCAGGGCAGAGGTGTTTTGAGCATCTCCAACAACATACACACCCGATGAACTTCCACGGGCAGTATCCAAAATCGTTTGGAAATTTGTCTCGGTCGTCGGATTGTCGTTTACAGGCGCGCCCGGTTTTAGCTTCTCCCGTACGAGTTCGGCGATACCGTCAACATTGGCAGTTCCAATACCGAGGGCATAATAAAACTCACCACGGTTTTCGAATTTAAGCGATTGAATAATACGCTCCAATGCGTCATCATTCAAGTGAAAGTTTAATTTTTTAACCTTACGTTCCCACATTTCCTTACCTTCTTGTTGCTTCTTCCGTTTTTCTTCATTAAGATATTTACGGATATGGGATTTAGCCTTGTGGGTAACAACCAACCGTTCCCAGTCACGGTTAGGCATTTGATTTTTCGAGGTAAGAATTTCAATAGAATCGCCGTTTTGAAGCTTATAATCAAGCGGGACAATCCGTCCGTTTACCTTTGCACCTATACAGTGATTACCAACCTGGGAGTGAATTGCAAAAGCAAAATCCAGCGGGGTAGCACCCAAAGGAAGATTACGAAGTTCGCCCTTAGGTGTAAACACATGAATCTCATTTTGATAGAGAGTAAGCTTGAAACTTTCGAGCAAATCAGGAATTGCATTATCTTCATTGTTTTCAAGTACATCCCGCATCCAGTTTGCCCATTCCTCCAAATCTTTATTTTGAAAGATTGTGGAGGTATCATTAAGGGTTTCGGATTTATAGCGAAAGTGCGCTGCGACCCCTTTTTCTGCCACTTCGTGCATCTCACGTGTACGGATTTGTACTTCAACCCGCTTACCATCCGCTCCGATTACAGTAGTATGGAGGGATTGATAACCGTTCTTCTTCGGGACTGAAATGTAATCTTTAAAACGCTCAGGTACAGGTGTGTAAATTTCCGAAACCAACCCGTACACAAAGAAACAATCGTTCTTACTTTCGGTATCAAGTATGATACGGATAGCAAATAAATCATAGAGTTCATCTATGGATTTATCCCTGGAAATCATTTTATTGAAAATCGAATGGATATGCTTCGGTCTTCCGTTTATTTCAAAATTTGCATTTGTTTGCCCTAGCCGTTCTGAAATTGGTGCTATGAATTTCTCGATATATTTTTCCCGTTCTTCGCGGGTGCTGTTCAGTTCTTTTTTGATAAAATCATATTGCTCGCGATCAATATATTTGAACGCTAAATCTTCAAGCTCCCATTTGATATTTCCCAACCCGAAACGGTGCGCAAACGGAGCGAATACATCCAATGTTTCTCGAGCAATACGAGCCTGCTGGGCAGGGGTTAGATGATCGAGTGTTCTCATGTTATGAAGACGGTCGGCAACTTTAAGCAAAATTACACGAACATCTTTCACAAGAGAAAGGACAAGCTTCAGGTAACTTTCAGCTTGCTTGATTTCACGGCTTTTGGTTATATCGGTGATCTTGGTAACACCGTCCACAATGTCAGCAATAGTAGAACCAAACTCTGCCTTAATATCCTTGATACTATAATTTGAATGATCTTCTACAATATCGTGCAACAGAGCTGCTGCTACCGAAACATCATCCAGTGGAATTTCGCGCACAACGATTAGTGCCACTTCAAACAAATGAATATAATACGGCTCACCGGATGCACGACGGTCGTTTTCGTGAACTTTTACGCAAAACCTAAAAGCTTTGCTTATAAGTTGTTCATCCGCTTTGGGTAAGTTAACCCTGCATTCAGCAAGTAACATTGCTAAATCATCTTCGGGATTAACACCGATTACATGGTTACTAGGCTTTCGAGGCTCTCGCTTGGACATAAGTATTTACAAAAAACATCAAAGAAAATTGTGGTTCGTTTATATGATTCAAAAACATAATCAACAAGATATATACATTAAGTTTAGGTATTGATTGCCGATACTACGAACAGTTTCATTTTCTGTCCGATATGTATTAACGACGTATAATATGGTAAATCAGTGGGAATTTTCTGTTTACGTTTCTCACAGTTAAATTGTGATACTAAAAATATGAAAAATACTAAGGCGGAACAAAAAACTGAAATTAAAAATAAAGAACAATATAA
>CALMMI010000711.1 GCA_937868245.1 uncultured Ignavibacteria bacterium
GTTACGCTTGTAACGCGTCCGCCTGTTTTAGTTGTAAGATTAAGAGTAAGATTTTTCCACACATCAAACTCACCACTCATATCTCCTGCTTTCATGGTGTATTGGTCACATTGCTTACCAAGCACTACGGATGTACCTACTTTTTTGACATTGTATTGCTTTCTGATTTTATCGGTCAATCCTGCAAAACTAAACCCTCCTGTCATTGCTTTCGGGTTGTATTTTGCTTTTGTTCCTGTTCTGTTTACAAGGTCAATTCTGTAGATATAGCCGTCAGCATTAAAAGACATATTATGGGTTTTCACAACATTTCCATTTCCCATGTCTTGTGTGTTTGAAGTTTCAGTGCATTCACGGTTACCGTAATGATCAAAATATACAGTGGTATTCATGGTTGAATTTACACCGGAAATATTCACCTTCATTGTTAAAATACCCGAGGATATTAAATATTTCTTATCAACCGAGGGTATGATTGTATCGAGAGGTGCATTACGATCTGCGGTGTTTTGTTCGTTATAAAGCATTTGCGACGGTGCTTTTTTTTCTGTATCACCTGTGGCAGGTTCGTTGTTTTTTTGATTTGAGCAGGAAAATAAAACAACTGTAAAGGCACAAAGTACAAAAATATTGTAGTGTTTTTTCATAATAGTCTAAAGGAATTTATCAATCTGAATATATTTATAGAAAGCAAATTAGCATGATTTTAGCGAACAGCCAAGCATTACACACGCCCGTATATTTCCGTCATGTGCTGTAACTGAATAAAATTTTTACTATTTAACTGTGATTTTAAAACCCGCCACTCCCAATTACCTTTACTTACGGACGGAGTATTCATTCTTGAATCTGCACCCAGACCTAGTACATCTTGCAATGGAATAATAGAAAGACCGGCTACGGAACTGTGAGCCAAACGAATAAAATCATTATGGATTCTTTTTGTATTAGATTTCACCCCGCTATAGTTTTGAATTGAGGATTTTACATCTGTATCAGTCTCATTCTTATACCAGCCTGATGTTGTATTGTTATCATGTGTCCCTGTATATACTACCGAATTTTGATTGTAATTATGTGGTAGATAGGGATTATCCGCTGAATCTCCAAATGCAAATTGGAGTACTTTCATCCCGGGTAAGGAAAACTTATTCATGATTTGTTTTACATCTTGGGTGATTGTACCTAAATCCTCAGCAATCACCGGAAAATGGGTAAAATATCCGGTAAGTTTTGTTAAAAAACCATCGGCAGGGGCATCTCTCCACTGTCCGTTTATAGCAGTTTTTTCTTTTGCGGGAATTTCCCAGTAAGCAATAAGACCTCGAAAGTGATCAATTCTTACTACATCATATAATGTAAAATCATGTTGCAACCTATGTATCCACCATTCATAACCGTCTTTTTTCATCTCTTCCCATTTGTAGATTGGATTTCCCCACCGTTGCCCTTGCGGGCTGAAATAATCGGGAGGGACACCTGCCACAGTAATTGGTTTTCCAGATGTATCCAGATTAAACAACGATGTGTTAGACCATACATCCGCGCTGTCGTGGCTGCAATAAATAGGTGCGTCCCCTATTATTCGGATATTCTTCAGATTACAATACTTCTTTAATGCACCCCATTGTTTGAAAAACTGGAATTGCAAAAATTTCTCTCTCTCAATTTCTTGAGTATGAGCTGCTGTTGCTATTAAAATCGCTGTCTGCTCCCGCATTCTAAGCGGGTCGCTCCAATCCCACCAGCCTACTCCTTTGAAGTGTTTTTTTAGTGCAACATACAGAGTATAATCATCTAACCACGAAGCGTTACTTATGCAAAACTGTTCATACTCCGAAGTATTGCCGGATTGCCTTTGAAAATTATCGAAAGCTATATCAAACAAGTATGTTTTAAATGAATGTACTTCTTTGAAATCAACGTGTGCATCTTTAAATTCCGGATTGTCTTGTAGATTCTGACGAGTAAGCAGCCCCTCTTTTTGCAAAATCTCAGGATTTATAAAAAGTGTGTTTCCTGCCATTAAGGAAGTACTGCTGTATGGGGAATTGCCACTGCCCTGATCGGTGGGAGTAAGCGGTAAAATTTGCCAGGCTTTCTGGTGTGAATTGGCAAGAATATCGGCAAAGTGATATGCCTCCGAACCAAAATCACCGATACCGTATGGGGATGGTAGAGAACTTATATGAAGCAAGATGCCACTGGAACGTCGGGAAAGTATCATCAAAAAGCGTTATATTTGTGAGTATATTTTTGAGAAGTAATATGCTGTAATATCACTACTTTTCTTTTCAAAAATACAAACAATTCACATTTACTCCGTTCTATTGAGTGTAGTTCTCATGAAATCAAGCCCAACGCTTCTTGACAGTTTTAATCCTAAACATAATAGTTTCGGATTCTTACGATTCACTCTTGCAGCTTTGGTATTGGTCTCGCACGGACTCCCCATCGGCGGATTTCCTGATGACGACCCTTTCATTCTTTACACACATCACGGAACAACCCTTGGTACATTATCAGTTGCAGGTTTTTTTGCTCTCAGCGGTTTTTTAATAACACGCAGCTACCTTTCTACGGATAATCTGTGGAAGTATATGTGGCATCGTTTTTTACGGATATTACCGGCATTTTGGATTTGCCTGGTAATTTGTGCTTTTGTGTTTGCCCCAATCTTGTTTTTCATCGAGAATGGTACTCTTTCCGGTTTTTTCGCTACGTCCGATTCTCCATTTCGCTATATAGCTGTTAACTTCTTTCTTCTTATGCGGCAATGGTCAATTTCAGGAATGCCTGTTTCCCAGTACCATATTTTTAACGGTTCGCTTTGGTCACTTGTACATGAATTTATTTGTTACTTAGGTATTGGCTCTTTCGGAGTACTTGGCATCCTCAAGAAACAACGATGGATTGTTGTTGCAAGCACATTGATACTTTGGACATTACAATTTCTTCGGCTACATGCCCCGGATTCTGTGCCGATGATTACAAATCATACATTCATCGAGAATTTCCTTCGGTATGCACCGTTCTTTTTTGCCGGTTCAGCAATGTATCTTTACCGTGATAAAATTCCATACAACGGTGTATTGTGTTTAATTTTGCTGGTGATTTATGTGGTTGGCAGTGCTTACGGGTTATTTGCACCAAACATAACATTTACACGTGAGTTGGAAGTTCTGACCCTGCCCTACATTATGATTTGGCTGGCTCTTCGCCTTCCGTTTCAGAATTTTGACAAACGTGGTGACTTCTCGTATGGGTTTTACATCTATGCGTTTCCGTTGCAAAATATCATGACTGCTCTTGGAGCAAACCATTTAGGTTTCACGCTCTATACAATCGTGTGCCTTCTTGTTACGTTGGTTTTTGCAATCCCGAGTTACTTTTGGATTGAAAAACCAATGCTGGATTTAAAACATTATTATGGAATGGCTGCTGTAAGGAAATTGTTCAGGTTGTCCCACACCAAATAAACATTATTGAGATGCATCGCTTCTTATTCATTATACTCTTTATTGTAGCGGTTCATAGCGTTGTAAGTGCATATCCCATTCTTGCCGAGAATAATGCCGGCATCCAAATTATTCATAATTCACCTGATACCTCCCTTCGTACAATTGACCTCTATCTGAATGGAACAAAGATACTCTCAGGTTTATCGTTCCGTGAAGCTACCCCTTTTTTTACCGTTGCATCCGATACAGTTCTCTCTCTTCAAATAGCACGCTCACCAAGCAATTCTGCCTCTGATACTTTATGTTCATTTCCTGTTTATATAGAAGGTGGCAAAAGTACTTCCATCGTATTGCAAGGAGTAGAAGATACTCTTCATTACAAACCAAATCCCTCGGGTAAATCAATTGCACTTTCAATTGTTACGCTTGAGAACATTCAACAAACGTATGGTGCAACCAATGAAATCCCTGTTAGAATTGTGAACGGATGTACCGACATGCCCGAAGTAAATCTGGTAGCAAAAGATGTTGCCCCCCTTTTATCAAATATGACGTTTGGGTCAAGCACACCGTTAGATATAGTTATGCCTACCGTGAGTTATGATTTTCTTTTACTTGCTTCAAGTAATCAAAGTATCATCAAGGAATTTCCTGTATATTTAAAGGGTCAGGAAGGACACACCGTAGTCATATTTTTTTCCGGTTTTTATGATTCTTTTTCAAATAACAACGGTCAAGAAGTTGGTGTATTTGGAGCTTTGCCAAACGGCAGTGTCATTGATTTTCAAAAGATTACCTCAGTTAGTGAAAGTAAAGTAATCCAATCGACTTACAAATTCACTAGTATTAGCTCGTTCATTTCAGTAGAAAGTTCCAACCCTTTTGGTGAAGTGATATGCCTGTATGATTGTAATGGGAGGCAGGTAAGCTCAGCTCTCCATAATGAAGGGCAAACTTTTATCTCGACGGGGAATATTGGCACAGGACTATATTTCATAGTTGTGAATGGAGGGAAAACCAATCAAGTTCTCTATCAAGTAATCGTTAATTAGTTGTAATCAAGTTATTTGCAGGTGAGAACACATCTCTAAGCACCTCTTCGATGCAGAGCTCCCCAACCAAGAACTCCGGCACATAGACCAATTATTCCAATGATTCCAAGAGGACCAAGATTAACATAGTCCGGTACAATGGCAATCGTGAGTAAAACACCTCCTAAAGCACCACCAAGGTGTGCTTCATGCCCGATGTTATCTTTACCTGACCTCATCCCGAACATTGAGAAACCAATATACACAAGAGCAAACACCCAAGCTGGCATCATAACCGGAAAAAGCATCAATCCCATCCTACTATCAGGGAACAGTAATACACTGGCGAATACCATTCCTGATACAGCTCCTGACGCCCCTACCGCATGATAATCATCATTCCTGTAATTGACCATTAATGTGATAAGATTACCAATTACTAAGCTTCCCATGTAAATAATTATGACCGGTATCGAACCAATTTCCGCCTCAGTCGAACGGCTAAACAAGTACAAACTGTACATATTAAAAAGCAAGTGCGCCCAGTCTGCATGAAGGAAACCGGAAGTAACCAACCTGTGATACTGATTATGATGACGGATACTGCCAATATGAAAAAGAAACCTTGCATAAAATTGTGAATTAGAGAAACCAATAAATGTGAATACAACATTTACAGCAATTAACAATATTGTAACCGAAAGGAATTCCATAACTATTTTGATTCGTTAATTAATAAGTTTTTTCTCATTTGAAGGTGAGGAATCCCCACTTCAAAAAACTGCTCACCTTCAGGTTCATACCCTAATTTTAGATAAAATTCAACTGCAGTATCTCTTGCATGAAGCATTATTTTATCATATCCATTTTGAAGAGTGATTTTCTCGGAGTATTCTACCAATTGCCTTCCTGTCCCCTTACCCTGTTCTTGTTT
>CALMMI010000712.1 GCA_937868245.1 uncultured Ignavibacteria bacterium
GCTCTCGGTGGAAAATTGAAATAGTTCAGTATCATTTTTACGATTGCAGGGTTGTTAATCTATTAATTGTAATTTAGGTACGATTTCCAAAAAGTGTTGCAAAACAATTTGCAACCGGATTTCTCTGGGAATTTATGTAAATTAGCATCATTCACGGAGCTAACCTTCTATTTGATATTGGAGTAACCAATGAAAACAACCTTCCTTTTTTGCTTTATTTTTGTAATAACACGAATTACTGCAATCTCTCAATGTACGCAATATCCAGTGCCACTTGCTGAGCGAATAGGGGGAGCGGATGCAATTATTGAAGGGAAAGTTATAGAGCAAACGAGTTTTCCGGCAGGAAACGAAGGAATGATTTACACCCGTTCTATCGTGGATGTGTATAAGATTTTCAAAGGATTAAGCTCCGGTTTACCGAAGCAAATAGAAGTAACTACCGAAGGCGGAACTTTCGGAACAGAAGCGGTGAATGTAACCCCTTCGGTAAATTTACTGATAGGGCAAACAGGCATATTCTTTCTGCAAGAACACATCAAAAATAGTGATTTTAAAGGACTTGAACCGTTTGCTTGGGGACAGTGCGTAATTTGGTACGACGAGCAATCCCATTCAGCAGCAGACATATTCAAGGAATATTCAGGCTCATCATTTCTGTATAATGCTATCACCAAACAACTTGGAAATTCCTACCGTGAAGTTCAAAGCTATAACCAAAAATCTAAAGCAATCGACAAATCTGCCCGAACTCTTGCGGCAAACATATCGGGCTTCACACCTGCGACGATAACAGCCGGCACAAATTCAACTCTTACAATCAATGGTTCAGGATTCGGTAATACATATTCCGGTCAGGCAGCCGTAGCTTTCAAAAATCCTGATGACGGAGGTGCAACCTACTCAACTGCCACAGCAAACCATATTGTATCATGGAATGACAACCAAATCCAAGTTAAAGTTCCCGAAATGGCAGGAACCGGAACAATACGTGTTACAGGGGTTGACGGGTCACAATCCGTATCAGGAAGCTCTTTAACTGTTGATTATTCGGTATTTAACATTACTGATGGTAATGGAAACATCCAGCAGACTTACTTGGTAAATGCCAATGGTAACGGCGGGTATTCGCATACATTCAACACAAATTTTAACAACAATGCAGATGCAAATGCTGCATTCAAAAGAGCTTTAAAAACATGGCGGTGTAATACGTTCGTAAATTATTCTGTGGCAACAGGTACAAGTACTATCAATTGCAATAATGGTAACGACGGTATCAACATTGTTACATTCGATGATAATTGTAATCTGGGTGCAGGAGTATTGGGTATCTGCTATACATATTCATCCGGATGCAATACAATTTACTATAGATTGCGCGAAATGGATTTAATCTTCAGGGCTACTGCCCCTGCAAACGGCTGGAACTTCGGTCCGGGTGCAACTACAGGTAATAAATATGATTTCCAATCGGTAGTTACCCACGAACTTGGGCATGGGCATCAGCTGGGTCATATTATTGCTAACGGAAAGGTAATGCACTATGCTCTCGGTGCAAACTCGGATGTACGGAATCTGAATGCCGTAAGCGACATTGGCGGCGGCAATGATGTTGTGTCGAGAAGTATCAACAACAAACCTTGCGGACCTACCGCAATGAATAAACTGAATGCAGGTAATTGCGATGTTGGCGTTCCCCCTACTGCTGCCTTTACCGCAACACCATTGCAGGGATGTGTTCCACTAACCGTTAATTTTACTGACCAAAGTACCGACAGTCCCACTTCATGGAATTGGGATTTCAAAAATGACGGATCGGTTACAAACACTTCTCAAAATTCAAGTTATACCTATACCGTACCCGGTACATATTCCGTTCAGCTGACAGCCTCGAATGCAAGCGGTTCAAATTCGTTGACCAAAACAAATTATATCACGGTCTATGCCCTTCCGTATATTGATGCGGGTACAAACACTACTGTATGTTACGGCTCAACCTTTCAACTTGGGGGGACTCCAACCGCAGCCGGAACTACTCCCCCATACACGTATTCATGGTCGCCTGCCACCAATCTTGACAACACTACTGCTGCAAACCCGGTTCTTACAGCTTTGTTCACCGTGCCAACCGTATATACTTTAACAGTTACAGACGCTAAAGGCTGCGTTGCACAGAAAACAGTTACTATATCAACGTTTCCACGTGCTACAATTAATGCAGGAACTGATAAATCTTTATGTTATGGTAGTGGAACAGGTCTAGGCGGTACACCCACAGCAAGCGGTGGCGCACCGCCATATCAATACGTATGGCTTCCTGCCAATGGATTAGATAATGCTTCAATTGCAAATCCTATTGCCTCTCCTACCGTTAACACTACGTATATGCTTATTGTTACAGATGCAAATAACTGCGTTGTGCGTGATACTGTAGTAATTACAATGTTTTCTCGTGCTACGATTAGTGCAGGAGCGGATAAATCTGTCTGTATCGGTTCGTCAGTTGCAATAGGCGGTGCTCCGACAGCTGCCGGAGTATCAGCCCCGTTTACCTATTTGTGGTCTCCTGCAACCGGACTTAATTCAGCAACAAACGCAAACCCGACTGCTTCCCCTACTGTTACAACCGATTACTTAATTACCGTTACCGATGCAAACGGTTGCCAGTCACGAGATACTGTAAAAGTAACGGTGAACCCATTGCCTGTTCCGGTTATCACATCAGTTCGCCCTACAACTTTTTGCGAAGGTGACAGTACTGTTCTTGACGCCGGGCTGTTCAAATCATATCTATGGTCAAATAATCAAACGACACAAACAATTACCGTAAAACAATCCGGGAACTACAGTGTAAAGGTTATTAATGCAAACGACTGTGAAGCTACATCAGTCCCGATAGCTGTAACTGTCCACCCCAAGCCTGCCCCGGTAATCACTGCACAAAAACCATTAACATTTTGTCAGGGCGACAATACAATTCTGGATGCAGGTGCAGGATATAAATCCTATTTATGGTCGAACGGTGCAACAACTCAAACTATTACGGTAACGAATACAGACACATATACTGTAACTGTAAGTAATGCCAATGATTGCAAAGCTCAATCGCAACCAGTAAATGTTACTGTCAATCAGAAACCTACTGTAGAGATAAGCGGTCCTAATTCATTATGTAAAAATTCCACGGCAACATATTCAGTACCTGCCATCCCCCCAAGTACATTTCAGTGGAATGTAACAGGCGGGACATTTACATCTCCTAACGGAACAAACAGTATTACCGTTCAGTGGGGTGATGTAACCGGGTCTGTATCTTTAACCCGTACTGTTACGGCAACCAACTGCTCTGCATCAA
>CALMMI010000713.1 GCA_937868245.1 uncultured Ignavibacteria bacterium
GAGAGGGGACTGAATGGGAATTCAGCAAAAAAGATTTTCGTAGTACATATTTCGACAGGCTCATAAAAAACTACGTCACACTGAGCCCGTCGAAGTGTTTAAATACTTACCTAATTTTAAACTATCCGGCATCTAATAATTAACCCTAATAATAAAACTATGAAAACTCTTATCCTCATCATTTCACTCTCCTTAACTATTGCATCATGTAATAAAATAACAGAGTCGAAATCCTTTGTACTTCCTGTTCTTAAAGAACGCAAGGCAGGTCTATACGCCCAGGATTTTGCATCTCAGCAAAAAAAATATAATGAAGCCGTAGCAAAGATTAAAGAAAAACCTAATGAGACAAAGGCATACTGTGCCCTTGCAAAAATCCTGATGTATGAAGCTCGGGTAACCGGCGAGCATCCATACTACTATCCGGCAGCTTTGACTTGTTTGGAGGAAGCGATTTCTAAAGATAAGGAAAATCCCGAAGCATTGATTTTGAAAACAAGTGTATTGCTTTCATTGCATCATTTCGGAGAAGCGAAGCTACTAGCACAGAGAATCAGTAACACTACTATAGGTGCTGCATCTGTGTATGGAATGCTCTGCGATGCAAATGTTGAATTGGGGAATTATACGGAAGCAGTTCAAGCAGTTGACAAGATGATGAATCTCCGTCCCGGACTTGAGGCATACGCCCGTGCATCATATTTACGGGAGATAACGGGTGATAACGAAGGAGCAATCGAAGCAATGAAAATGGCTGTTCAGGCGGGCTTGCCCGGAACAGAAGATGCTGCTTGGACACGCGTTACTCTTGGTAATATATATTATCATCAGGGAAAGATTACGGAAGCCGAGGGGCAATATGAAATGGCAAGACTCGAACGCAAAAATTATCCATTTGCTATGGCGGGTTTGGCAATGGTGTATAAAACACAGAAACGATTTGATGAAGCATTGTTATTACTTGATACAGCCGTTACAATGATTCCCGAAGTTGCATTCTTAGAGAAGAAAGCAGAAGTTCAACAGGAGCTTGGTAATAAAAAAGCAGTGGATTCATTACTCGCTATCATACAAACAATGATGAATGAGGATGAACAAGCAGGACATATCAATCATGCTGAAAGAGCCATCCTCTACTCTAAACATAATTACAAAAATGCTGATGCACTGCACCATGCCGAAATAGAAATTAAAGAACGACCTGATAATATAACAGCTCAATATGCTATGGCATACGCACTGTTTCGTAATAATAAATATGCTGAGTCTAAAGGGTATATGACAAAAGCCCTCCGTATGAATTCCAAAGATGCAGAGATGTTGACCCTTGCCGCAAATATTGAAAAAGCAATGGGTAATATACCTGAAGCAGGGAAGTATATGGCTCTTGCAAAAGATGCAAATCCAATATTTGTGGCAAATGCTCTAAATTAAACAGACTCGTTAATTATTACTAATAACCTCAATGAAAACAATTCTTCTCATTGTGATGTTATCTCTATGGCCATTGAATGGAGCATATTCACAACAAAAGATTGCACAGAAACCGGTCGATAAGCAGAACGACACCACATCTTTCAAAACAGAAGCAGTAGTAGTTAATGCAGATAGAATATATTCTACAGCAACCGACAATACATACCGTGCACAAAATTTGAATCTACTCCCACGCTCATCTTCTCAGGATATTCTGCGGATTGTCCCGGGGTTGGTTACTGCCCAACACGCAGGTGGAGGGAAGGCGGAGCAAATATTCTTACGAGGATTTGATTGTGACCATGGAACGGATATCAATATCAAAGTAGATGGTGCGCCGGTCAATATGGTTTCACACGGGCATGGGCAGGGATATGCTGATTTACATTTTATCATACCTGAAACAATCGAACGGGTAGAAGTAGTAAAAGGTCCGTATTTCGCAAGTTTTGGGGATTTAACCACGGCGGGTGCAGTAACATTTAGAACAGCGGACACACTGGCAAATAATATCGTAAAAGCAGAAATCGGTTCGTTCAATACATTTCGAGGAATAGGGTTGTTAACCACAGGAATTGGGACAACCAAAGTTTATGGTGGTGCTGAACTATTTTCCTCAAGAGGTTTTTTCGATGCTCCTCAAAATTTTACCCGTGTAAATTATATTACTAAAACATATACTCCCATAACAGAAAATTCATTTCTTACCGCCTCTGTGATGGGTTTCACATCCAAATGGAATGCAAGCGGGCAAATACCCGAAAGAGCTGTCGAGAGCGGCTTGATTACACGTTTCGGAACGATTGACCGGAATGAAGGCGGACATACAAATCGAATCACCACTCAGGTAGCACTTCAAACGACAGGAGACTCGCCGATGAAAATCAGTGCATCATTTACTAAGTATCAATTTCAACTATTCAGCAATTTTACTTTTTTTGCCGGTGATTCCGTACGGGGTGATATGATTGAACAAACGGATAACCGTTCGGTAATCTATATAAGGGGGGAGAAAGATTTCTTCACATTCCTTGGTGCATTCGGGATGAAAACAAAAGTTGGAGCTGATATGCGCAGTGATAATATCCGCGCTGCTTTATTTCATGATTCAGCTCGTGTACAATTAGAAACTGTGCGCAATAACTCAATCAATCAAACAAACCATGGAGTGTTTGCAGAGAATTCGTTCCTGTTTTCAACACTAAGTATTCAAGTTGGTATCCGCGGAGATTACATTGGTTACAATGTCAGGAATATTGACGCTCTAACAGAAGGTCCGCAAGGAACTACACATAAATTTGTTATATCTCCCAAAGCGAATGCTTCATTACTGCTTACTGAAAATACAACATTGTTTCTTAATTCAGGCTTTGGATTTCACTCCAATGATGCACGGGTAGCGGTAAGTAAATCAAACAGCAATATTATCCCAAGAGCATTCGGCTCAGAAATAGGTGCAAGGTGGGCAGATGAGACTATTGCAGTTTCTGCCGCAGGCTGGTTGCTCGATTTAGAAAATGAATTTATTTGGGTTGGTGACGAAGGGACAACGGAGGAGGTAGGTCGTTCCCGTAGAATAGGTATTGACATTGAAGCTCGATATAATGCGACCGATTGGCTTACGGTTGGCACTGAGATGACCGTATCAAAGGGACGGTTGATGGATTTACCCGAAGGTAAAAATTACATTGCACTAGCACCAAACATAACATTAACTGCCTTTGCATCGGCAAAGTTTGATGCGTTTAGTACAGCCCTTCGATTGCGCAATATCGGCTCACGTCCTGCTAACGAAGATAATTCTCTTACAGCCACAGGATATTCGATACTTGACCTTACAGCAATTGTCCCTATATCTAAAAATTTCGACCTTACACTTCAATGTGAAAATATATTGAACTCCACGTGGAGGGAAGCACAGTTTGACACCTCAAGCCGCTTACCTAATGAATCAACTGCTGTTTCGGAAGTAAACTATACACCGGGGACTCCTGCGAATGTTCGCTTAGGCTTGAGTGCGAAGTTTTGATTTACTGAAAGTGCTTCCCCAGTAACAATGAACTATCCCCATAACTAAGAAACCTATACCCATTCCTCAGCGCCTCATCATAAATCTTCATCCACATTTCTTTCCCAACAAACGCAGCTACAAGAAGAATCAATGTACTGTGCGGCTGATGGAAATTAGTAACCAAGGCATTGCAAATCCGGAATTGATACGAGGGTACAATCATGATTTCAGTTATCCCAGTTAAGGTTTCAAGTGAATGAACGTTCATCCACTCTAAAGCCGTATGCAGTGATTCTTGGGGTGAAATAGCATTATTCACCAGTCGGAATGCATCCCATTGCCCAAGAGAAAATGTCGGTTTGTTTTTGCAATCTCCATCATTAATGCTCAAGCGAACTCCGAACCAATAGAGGGATTCAATTGTGCGTACGGATGTAGTACCAACGCATACAAATCGCCCTTTGTCTGGTTTATCTATCCACGAGAGTAATTGTTCAATCACATCGCGGTTGACAGAAATCAACTCCCCATGCATTATAAATTCAGAAAGGGTCTCTGCTTCCAGAGGTTTGAATGTTCCTAATCCTACGGTAAGGTTAACTTCAATTCGCTGAATGTTCTTTTCTTCAAGTTTTTTGAATACTTCCGGTGTGAAATGAAGCCCGGCGGTCGGTGCAGCTACCGAACCTTCATTGGTAGCATATACTGTTTGGTAACGAAGTGTATCTTCCGCTGTTGCATCGCGCTTGATATAAGGAGGCAGGGGAATCTTTCCGAATTGTTCGAGAATATCACCGAAGGTTGATTCACCATTCCATTGGAATTCAACTATTGCTTCCGAGTATGTGCGCTCGATGATGATAGCAGTTAGTTCAGAATCTTCAGTTCCACTGATATTTGCAGTAAGAATAGTCCCATCCTTAAGATTTTTGCCGCGCACAAGACATTTCCATCTACATGGCGAATGTGCCATAAGTGCAAGGGCAGGGGGAAGATTATTTTCAGGAGAAAGGCAAAATACTTCAACGGCTCCTCCGCTCTGCTTGTGCATGAGAAGTCGGGCTGCAATCACACGGGTAGTATTCACTACTACTAAAGAATTTACGGGTAATAATTCCGATAATTCGCGGAAAACACGATGCTCTATCTCCTCTGAATCAGCGTGAGCAACCAACAACTTACTCAAATCCCGATTAGGAAGCGGGGTAAAAGCAATCCGTTCAGGCGGTAAATCATAAATAAATTCAGAGAGCTCAAGCGTTGGTATGTATGACTGCATAACGTGTTTTCGTATTCTGTTCTTTGTAGAATCTAAATGAAATTGTAAGTTTGGCAAAACTATGCAACTTTAAGTTGCTAATAGCGTAGAGTAAGCATAGTTATTTTACAAAAACGAATATCATATTTTTATTATTTTGATGAAAGCCCATTATGTCTGAAGTTCCGTATTCCCAACCTCCTCAATATTCCGGTTATGTACCTCCACAGAGACGTAAAACACGGTGGTGGATTCCAGTTGTCATTATTCTTGGTGTTCTTGCAGTTTTTGTAATTGGCATTATCGCTTTTTTTGCCACAATAATCGGTTCAATCGGTAGTTCAAGTAAAAAAGTAGCTGCTGTAAAGCCTAATTCCGTCCTGATGCTAAACCTTTCGAAACCACTCAGTGAATATAATGCACACAGCGGTTTATTCAGCAAATCAACTCCTGCAACTTTCCTTGAAGTTCTTAATGCGGTAAAGCGTGCTAAGACAGATGATAACATAAAAGGTATATATATTAAACCCGGTTCAACTTCAGGTTTTGCAAAAGTAACTGAATTGCATGAAGCTCTTGCTGAATTTAAGAAATCAGGTAAATTCATTTATGCGTTTATGGAATCAGGGGAGCGCGCAAGTTATTATGCTGCACTTCCGGCGGATTCAATATTTATGCCGCGCGAAGGGTATCTGCAACTTAATGCAGCAGGTACAAGCGTAATGTTCTATAAAGGGTTATTTGAAAAATTGGGTGTGGATGCCCATGTGGAACAATTCGAAGAATATAAGTCTTTTGGTGAGCCGTATAGTCGCAAGAGTTTTTCCGGTCCCGCCAAGGAGGAGCTTCGTACACTTATTGAGCAGCGTGCCGAACAGTTCAACCAAACAATAGCAAAATTCCGAAAAATGGACATAGAGAAAGTACAAGCTGCAATCAATCGCGGTATGTACACAACAGATTCACTTCTTGCCAACGGGTTTATTGATGCTTTTGCGACCGAAACACAAGTAAAGGAAAAACTCCGTATCCGTTCAAACGGTAGTGATGATAAAAGTAAAAAATTACAACTTGTTGCAATGGACGATTATTACGACAGTCCAAGTAAAACCTCTGTTACTCCCGACGTAAAAAATCAAATTGCCATTATCTATGCATCCGGAACAATCCGTTCAGGAAAACGTAGTGGCGGTGGTCCGTTTGGTGGAACTAATGCCGAGATTGCTTCGGAATCATTCATCAGCGACTTGAAAAAAGCACGTGAAAATGAATTTGTGAAAGCTATTATCCTTAGAATCGACAGCCCCGGCGGCTCGGCTTTAGCATCGGATATTATGTGGGAGGAAATTCAAAAAACCCGTAAAGTAAAACCAGTGTATGCTTCGATGAGTGATGTGGCTGCTTCGGGCGGGTATTATATGGCAATGGCTTGTGATACAATCATTGCTCATCCGCAGACCATTACAGGTTCTGTTGGAGTAATTGGCATATTACCAACATTTGCAGGAACTCTTGACAAAATTGGTGTTTCAGTCGATACCATTTCCACAGGGCATTCCTCACATTTCATGAGTCCATTCCTTGCTCATAATGCGCAGGATTTGACACTATTCCATAACCTTATGGAAGGCACATATCGCCGTTTTGTATCCAAGGCAGCGGAAAGCCGTCATAAATCCTATGAGGATATGAGAGCGTTGGCAAAAGGAAAAGTATGGAGCGGGAACGATGCTCAAAAAGTAGGACTGATCGATGTACTCGGCGGATGGCAAACCACACTTTCACTTGTAAAACGCCGTATCGGTGTTGCAGACAGTGTAAAAGTAATGGTGCAAATTTTCCCTAAACCTCAGGATGATATGGAAGAACTCCTTAAAGCATTTGGTATAGACATAGGCGATAACGACGAGGATGAAGATGGGGATAACGGTGATGAGAGTGCTGACGAACGTCTCCAAGCAGTTCTTCGCCAGACTATGGGTGGTGCTGCATGGTCTGCATTTACACAACCAACGGCAATGCCGGAATCAGTTCGCAATCAATTCGGATATGGATATTCACTCTTAAGTATCTCGATGCAAGAACATGCGCTTATGGCTTTGCCATATTCGTTGGAGTAAAATCGAAAGTAATTAATCGGAAGAGCGGTGTAGGGAAAGAGTGTA
>CALMMI010000714.1 GCA_937868245.1 uncultured Ignavibacteria bacterium
AATAAACGTTTTACCGATTCGAAGTGCGTTGCACTTTCTTCGTCCAAATATTCTAATATTGTCGGGGCTCCTTCAACCGCAGCTTTATCAAGCGGATGTTTTGAATCCAAAACTCTGAGTGGATTCTTCCCTAAACGGTCTTGGCTTTCGGGTGAGAGTAAAGATTTTTGTTCCATTAGGTATTCTACTAATTTTTCACGGTAACGGGTGCGAACCTCTTTATTTGCGAGAGTGTTGATTTCGAGTGAAAATTCTTTTAGTCCAATATCCGAAAGTAATTTTGCCACAAGCAGTATCACTTCAACATCTGCTTCGGGTGCAGCAGAGCCGATACATTCCGCGCCGAATTGGTGGAATTGGCGATAACGTCCTGCTTGCGGGCGTTCATAACGGAAGAATTCACCCACATACCAAAGACGCTGCAAGGGATTAGTTGCTGTAAGATTATGTTGCACTGCAGCACGGACTACGCTTGCCGTCATTTCAGGACGCAGGGTTAAGGAATCGCCTCCTTTATCCGGAAAGGTGTACATTTCTTTGCCAACCACATCAGTATTTGCACCGATTGTACGTACAAAAACTTCAGTATTCTCAAAGATAGGTGTACGAATTTCCTGATAACCGAACAGGGATGAAACACGACGGAACGTATCTTCAAGTTGCTGCCAGGCATTAATGTTAGACGGGAGAATATCTTTTGTACCGCGCGGAGATTGCATCATAATAAGGTAATATCTATAAAGTGTAAGGGTGTTTGTAAATAAATACGTAAAAAAGATGTGTAAAATACCTGACACTTTGTACGTATTGTCAGATATAAAAGAGGCAATTCTGCATTAACTACAGAATTGCCTTATTCATAATTCGCATTTTCTGTTATCGTACAAATTTTTTGTAGCGTGCGTTGATACGTCCCCAATGAAGATTTGCAAGGAAATTATCAATGTATTTTGCACGTCCCGGTCCGTCTTTATGATAATATGCATGTTCAAATACATCACAGGAAATAAGTGGAATTCCTCCCCAAATAGCACCGTAATGATGTTCATCTACAAGCACGTTCAGAAGGCGTCCGCTATACAATTGGTCGTATGTTAATACACCCCAACCGGATAATTTTGCAGCCACACATGATGCTTTAAAATCTGCTTTCCATGCGTCAAAACTACCGAAATTTTTCTCAATTGCAGCAAGTACTTCAGGTCCTTGGCTTGGGTCACCGTCACCGCCGAGGACTTCCCAATAGACGTCATGGAGGACAGTGCCACCATGATTCCAAGTCATTCTGCGTTTTAATTCGCCAACATGAGAGTAATTGCCGTTAGCTGCCGAGCGGTCGGCAGTTTCAAGTTCACCTTCAATTTTATTAAGGAACGTTACATATCCCTTGTGGTGGGTGTTATAATGCCAATCAGAGGTTTCGGGAGAAACCACGTTTTTCAATAATTCTTTTGCTTCCTCATCCGAATACGGACGCGGGTTAAATTTCCATTCATAAGCCATAATTTATCTCCTTGTAATAGTATAAAATAGCATAGTAGTATCTTAAAATAAAAGAGTTGCCGTAATTCTACTTAAACGCCGAACGAACTTCCGCAACCGCATGTTTTGGTTGCATTCGGATTGTTGAATGTAAACCCGCGTCCCATCAATCCATCGGTATAATCCAAAGTAATACCCATCAGGTAAAATATACTTTTGGTATCGATGAATATTTTCAAATCATCAACACTGAGCACACGGTCGTTTTCGCGAGGTGCAGCATCATAGCCAAGAGTATAGGACATACCCGAACATCCGCCGCCCTTAACTCCTACGCGTAAACCGTAGTCGGCAGGGATATTATTTTGAGCTCTAATCTTACGTACTTCGCTTACTGCCTTACTTGTAACGTTAATATTATCGTTCTCGTCCGTACCGATAATACCGGTTGGGATACTGACATGTTTTGCAACGTCCATCATCATTGTTTCCATTTGGGGAATCCTTAAAAACTAGAATGTAAATTTGAATATCAGTTTTGTTTTTTGCTTAACCAAATGTACAGTAAAATACATTCACAGCAAAGTTTATCTTTAGACGAATTGTACTTTATTTGTATTGGATGTGAAAGTTCATTTATTATAGAGCCGCAAAATAAAATTCAATGACATTAAATTCACAAACATAATATTCATAAAAGAAGTTAGTTGTTTGGCACAAGACTTGCTTATTATACCGTAAGTTATTCAAATTTGTATCATAATAAGGATTTATTCCATCATGGAAACCAATAGTAAGCAGTTCACTTTTCGCGCAGTACCATCTTTTGGCGATGTAAACGACATGGATGTAAATTTTGTCGGAATGCCCGAAGATATATCAAAAAGCGTAGAACGTGCCTGCCGCACCGCATTCAAGAAAGCACATAAGTTTTGTTCTACTGCAATGCGTTGCACAGTTAGCAACGAAGGAGACATTCACCTCGACTTTTTAGAAGTTGAACCCGCAAAACGTAACCTAAGGTATGCAGCCTTAGCCGACTAAACCACGCTTCTTCACCGGAGCACATCAGAAATAAAATATGGTTTACATTTATTAACCTTCGCACAGCAAAATGTACGAAGGTTTTTTCATTACAATAGAATATGCTTGATTAAAATAGAATTATCCTGCTGTTCGTTTCTGTAATCCAAAGATTTTTACCTTTTGCTTTTATATTCATAATCTTAGCATCTTATGCGTTACATCGTTTTATTCATCAGTTTTATTATTGCAGGAAACGGACTCACTTCGTTTACACCATCTGCTGCACAATCTGTTGCCCGAATAGAGCCGGGGAAGAGATATATACAGAATGAAGCATTCGGATTTGGAGAAAAATTAGAGTATAGGGTGGGGTATAAATTCATTACCGCCGGTACGGCTTATTTTTATGTTCGCCCGCAACCGGTAGTACGCAACAATCAAAATTGCTATGATATCCGCTTCGAGGTTCGTTCGCTTAAATCGTTAGACTGGCTTTACAAAGTACAGGACGGCTACCAAACACTTTTGGATGTGGACGGAATTTTCCCGCATGAATTTGAGCAGCATGTTCGCGAAGGCGGTTACAGACGTGATTTTAAAGCCCAGTTTGATCAAACCAATAATATTGCCCATGCAAACGATAAGGAATACAGGATACCTCCGTTTGTGCATGATATTGTGTCGGCATTCTATTATATCCGCACCCAGGACTTACGTTCCAAACATAAGGGCGATATTATCAAACTCCAAAATTTCTTTGATGATAAAACAAATGACCTTGCAGTAAAAGTACTTGGACGTGAAGAAATTGAGGTAGGAGCAGGTACATTCCGTTGCATTGTAATCGAACCGATGATTGTAGAAGGCGGGTTATTTAAAAGCGATGGACGTTTACTCATCTGGCTCTCTGATGATGAACGTAAAATTCCTGTAAAAGTAAGCACCAAAATTCCTATAGGAACAATAGATAGTGAACTTACGGGATATAGCGGATTGCGAGGTTCGATAGATTCAAAACAGCCGGATTGATAACTATTGCCATATGATACGATGACATGTCTACTAGACCTTGAAGGTTTTCGAAAACCTTCAAGGTCTGAGAGTAGGATATATATCGTTTCTTAGAAATTCGTTCTTAATACCCAAACTTTTACAACCCCAACTCCTTAAGATACTTCTCATCCCCATTCTTGTTCAATTGCCAATAGGGAAGTCGTTTCGATTTTAATAATTTTCCCTTCTCGATTACCAAATCTCCATCCTGAAACTGATATTCCAATATTCTGCGTGAATATTCCTTTTCAACATCAAATGTCCATTTCTGCTTGCCTGCTGTGATTATCCAATGGGTAACACTTACATTCTTGTTATCATGAGAGATGGTTGCATCTTTTTTCTCTACCACTGCTGTCTGCTGAGGGAAAGCCCTGTGAAATAATCGTCCGAACTCAAGTGTTTGATAATAGGGGTATGTACCCGCCGGTAGGGGGGCAAGGACTTCTCTTACCGCTATAAACAGGTTATCAGCATATAACGTTCTGTCGTCCGATTTCCATTGTTCAAATTTATCCCCTTCGCTCTCGAAGTAACTTAATTGACGAGAATTCATACCCTGTTCGGTACGGTTAAGTTGGTGGGTTGTTAGCCCGCACCACTCCTGGGATGAAAAGGAAACTTTAAGGGGACTTCCGCCAGAATATGTTGATTTACCGATAGAATACGTGTTAATTGGAACAAAGACTGAACTCATAAGTGAATAATCATATATTCCTGTTTGGAATTTCTTTGTTCGGTTAAGTTTTAAGACAGAGATAATATTCGGGTCTTTATCATTGGATACGTCCGACTTTACCTGCTTATTTAAATTAAACGGCTCGGTAACATATATCATCACCGATACCGCCTTGCGTGGCTGATTATACCTGTTTTGCGTAAGTACATAGCTGCTAATTTCCGCTTTACCGTCACCCCAATACGACCAAAAAGGGGGAGTAATTTGCAATAGGAGTAAAAATAGAAAAGGCATTGGACTATTATCCTGTAAGTGAATAGGAATGTTATAACAAAAATACGAAAACAATCTGCTTGTAATCAGCAATAATTAACATCATATTCATTAATTTTGAAGAAAACTCAGATGAATGTTATCCATTTTCCGGTAATAGACTAACATTCTTTACAATCTATTTTACCACGGTTGATACGCCGGTAATAGACTATGCTTTTCAACTCCCTGCACTTCCTTATCTTTTTCATTCTTGCAACGTCTCTCTACTTTTCGTTACCGTACAATCGAAGATGGCTTCTGCTGTTAATAAGCAGTTGCTATTTCTATATGGCATTTGTACCGATTTATATACTTATTCTGGGCTTTACGATTGTAGTAGATTACTTTGCGGGGATTTACATTGAAAATGCAGAAGGAAAGAAAAGGAAACTTCTTCTTGTTTGTAGCATAATTGCGAACATAGGCGTACTGGCAGTTTTCAAATACTACAATTTCATCAACCAAAATCTTGAGTTCCTCTTTCACGGCTTCGAATGGTCATATTCAATTCCGTATCTATCGATTCTCCTTCCTATAGGACTTTCCTTTCATACATTCCAAGCGATGAGCTATACAATTGAAGTGTATCGCGGGCATCAGAAAGCTGAACGGCATTTCGGAATATATTCTTTATATGTAATGTTTTACCCACAGCTTGTGGCAGGTCCGATAGAACGTCCGCAGAATTTACTGCATCAATTTAGAGAGAAATATGATTTTGATTATGAGCGGGTAGCAAGCGGACTACGGCTCATGGCATGGGGATTATTTAAAAAAGTAGTAATTGCCGACAGACTGGCTATTGCAGTTGATACTGTCTATAATAATCCTGAGCGGCATAATAGTATCAGCCTTGTTATTGCTACCATATTTTTCACCTACCAGATATTCTGCGATTTTTCAGGCTATTCGGATATGGCAATCGGCGCGGCGCGGGTGATGGGTTTTAAGCTGATAACAAATTTCAATAATCCTTATCAATCAAAAACGATAAGTGAATTTTGGAAAAGGTGGCATATCTCACTTTCTACGTGGTTTAAGGATTATCTATATATTACATTAGGCGGCAACAGGGTGTCAATTCCACGATGGTATCTTAATCTGTTTATAGTCTTTTTGGTGAGCGGTTTGTGGCATGGTGCTAACTGGACATTTGTATTGTGGGGAGCTTTACATGGATTTTACTTAGTCTTTGGATTGTTAACCAAAAAAATCAGGGATAAATTCAATAAAGCACTCCGTTTAGATAGAGTCCCATTATTACCAACACTTACTACTTTTTGTTTAGTTGCCTTTGCCTGGATATTCTTTCGAGCGAATACAGTCGATTCTGCGTTCTATATTATACAACATATCTTTACAGGGCTTCCCGATATATATCAACGGTTAGCAAATCACAAGCCTGTTTATCAGTATCTCGGGCTATCACCAAGTTTTTTACTTGTGGTGATTAGTTCCATCGTTCTACTTGAAACCGTTCACTACTTGAAAAGAAAACGAAATTTCACAGAAATGTTCCTCCAAAAACCAATCTATATTCGCTGGGCAGTATATTATGCAGTAGTATTGGCAATCATCTTTTTCGGTGTGTTCGAGAATCGTCAATTTATTTACTTTCAGTTCTGATGAAAAAACTTTTGCTGAAATCTTTTCTGTTTATAATTCCTCTCGCGATGTTTTTCGCGTATATGGAGGTGAATTTATCGAAGATTCCCAATAGCTATTCATTCAAACGGGAGTGCTTTGAGCAGCAGTTGGATTCAATTGAAGTGCTGGTTCTTGGGTCCTCGCAGATGGTCCACGGGGTGAATCCTGATTTTTTTTCGATGAAGGGATTCAATCTAAGTAATGTGAGCCAAACATTGTTTTATGATTCACGAATAACATTACGGTATCTTGATAGAATGCCAAAACTGAAATACGTACTTATCAATATATCCTATTTTTCCTTCGGTGAACAATTGATTGACGGAAGGGAAGCATGGCGGGATTACTACTATTCCCAATACTGGAGTATTGATTACCCTGAAATTGAGAAAATGGATATTAAGAAATACAGCAAAACATTTCTCTATACTCCTACCCGTGCCTTTGGGTATCTTTTGAAGGGGTTTAATGTGAATCTCATTGAAAACTATGACAGGAACGGATTCTCTAAAGTGGATGCAATAGAAAAAAGTTATGGTGACAGTACCGGCTATTTAAGGGTGCAAACACACGAAGATTGTTATAGAGAGAAACGGGTTGCTGAAAATCAAAAATACGTTGAAGAACTAATCACTGTATTGAAGAAGAGGAATATAATCCCGGTCATCATTACTCAACCTGCGCTTGAAACATAGAACAAGTTAGTGAAGA